>NZ_JAQDKY010000085.1:0-1356 GCF_027662325.1 Blautia faecis
AAAGAAATCGAGTACATCCTGGTTGAGACCAAAGCACCGGAAGGTTATGTAAGAAGCGAGAAAGAGGAAAACGTTGTATTTGAGTATAAAGATGATAAGACCAAAGAGATTGAGATCACCAAAGAACTTACTAATGAGCGGATTCCAACTGGCGGTTATGTAAAATCTCCGAAAACAGGAGATGACACCAACATTTGGCTTCCTATCTTTCTTCTTGTTTTATCAGTGGGCGGAATTGCCGGGATCTTCTGGTATACCAAAAAGAAAAATCATGAGGAATAAGAAAACTGGACTGTCACTTCGGTGGCGGTCCTTTTTTCTTGGAAATAATTGGAAATGGAGGGGATTATGAAGCAGGTAAAAGAAATGGGAATCGTGGCTGTATGCTTGATGCTGCTGGGTTTTGGAATCTGCATGGGAATCGGAACGTATCTTATGTACCGGGATGGGGAAGAGGAATATGACACCCTTCGGGAATATGTTGCCGTGGAGGAGCTAAAAGAAAATGCTGATGGTGAAACACCGGAGAAAAACCAGAAAGAAACAGTTACCGTTGATTTTGAAGCTTTGAAAAAAATAAATCCGGAGATCATTGCCTGGATCCGGATCCCGGATACGAAGATTGATTATCCGGTTGTGCAGGGGATAGACAATGAATATTATCTAAAGCATACCTTTAAAAAGACAGAACATGTAGCCGGAAGCATTTTTCTGGATAAAGACAACAGTCCGGATTTTTCCAACCGAAAGAGCATTCTATATGGACACAATATGAAAGATGGCAGTATGTTCCAGGGGCTGCACAAGTACGAAAATGAGCAATATTTAGAAACACACAATAAAGTGTACCTATATCTGCCGGATGGACAGTCCTTGACCTATTCGGTAATAAGATGCGGATATGTAAATGCGGACAGCGATACCTTCTGGCTGGGAGAGCCAGTTGAAACCAGACAGCTTTTATTATCCACCTGCGGTTCCGATTCTTCGAAACGCCTGGTTCTTTTCTGTGAGCTGCCAGAGGAAAGCGAAGAGTCAGAGACAAATGGTGAGGGTATAAGTATGGAAGTCTTTTAATACCAGGAAAATAAAATGCCATAAATTACTTTATATCGTCAGGAAAATACGGAAATTATGTTTTAAGACTAAAAATAAATTATTTTAGCAAGTATGCAACTGATACCGAAATTTTACGTGATATATAGTGAAAAAAGAATAAAGGAACTTTGAAGGGAGGACTCTAAAAAATTTTACTTACAACTTATAGGGGAAAATTTAAGAAAACGAGGTAAACAGGATGAATGGATTAAAAAAGTGGATGGCAATTATTATGACAAGTGTTACAATTATGGGAAA
>NZ_JAQDKY010000085.1:1366-3147 GCF_027662325.1 Blautia faecis
CGCAAAGGAAAGAGTTGTCAGAGTAAATGAAGACGGATCTTTTGTAACAGAACCGGTTGAAGAGATTTCTTCATACGTGACAAATGCGCCCTGTGAACACCCGGCGAGATATTTAGAAGCTGTGGGTAAAAAAACGGATTTTCAAACAGTGGGAACAGCAGGAACCTGTTATAAAGAAAGGCTGATTATTTCTAATAAATGCACTAAGTGTCAACGCAGAGGAATTAAAACTTATAGCCCATGGGTTCGCTGCAGTAAGCATAGATACCCATTGTTGAAAAAGACTTGTAGTATTTGTGGATATAAAAAGTAATAGCAATTAGAAAGGAGCAGTTAAATGAAACGAAAAAAATTTTGGATTGGCGTGGCAGCGTGTATGCTGATTGGTACTGTTTCAGTGGCAGCTAGTTCCGGAGTTGAGTTGCATGAATTTTTCAATGCAAATAGAGAGAGGGTAATGTATCCGATAGCTACATTTGACGAAGATCCGGATTTAAGCACCAGCGGACCGCAGGATCAGGTATCCGTAGGGCAGATTATTGAAACAGAAGACGGAAAAGAAAAAGTTATTGCAGTAGATGGTCAGGGAGCTTATGTGACAGAAGTAATAAACCAGTAAGGGGAATATTAAACAAGTACTGTTCATGTTCTTTTTTATAAAAAAGGTAGTTAGAGAAAAGCCCTTAAGGAAAAGACAAAAAATCAAATTATAGGTTATTAAAATGGGATAATTCGAACATTTATTATAAGATGGAGGATTAGAAATGATAAGAAAAAATGTCGTACATAAGATTATTGCGTTAGCAGTTATTGCAGCACTGTCCCTGAGTACAACGAATGCATTTGCGGAAGAGGTGAAGAATAATACTGCGGTGGAACAGTTCGATGCGGTCTCGGACGATGTTCATATAGGAGATGTTGTTGATTCTGGTAACGGGCAATCAATTGTTATAGAAGTGGATAAGGATGGCTCATTTAAAACAATGGATATTTCCCAAAATACATATGCACTGTTAAAATGTAATCACCCAGGCTGGACGCAAATTACTAATACGGAATACAAAGGTACAAGACCTTGCAAGAATCATAATAGCATATGTTATTATAAAGTATATTCTGCTGTGTATAAATGTACAAACCAGAAGTGCTCTGTTAGAAGAGTTATTAAAACAAATGTTTCCGTACATCATGTATATAAAAATAATAGATGCACTGTTTGTGGCTGGAAAAGGAAATAGGGAAGGTGAGCTAATGAATAAAACCAAAATAATATTTTTTTCTGCATTACTGATGTGCTTCTCTTTAACAACTCAAACAGAAGCTAAAAATATTGGTGAAGATATTTATCAAGTTTGCAAGAATGATATTTTTACTGATCATAGTGAGTTTAATTGTAAAAAAATCGTGACGGAAATAAAGAGCAATGAATCTTTCACTGCAATAGATTTGGGAGAGTGGTTAAAAAAACAGAATATTTATGATATTTCTGTGGTTGAAGATAATGAAGACACTGGTGTGAAAAAATTGTTATATGAAAGAAATCTGAATAAAGAGGAAAAGGACGAATTTTACGATTCGGAAGATACTTCATATATCTATTTTGATGATCTAGTACATGAAGGAGATATTATTCATTATACGGAGAAAATTGTTGAAGAGGTAACAGAGGTAAATGGTGATGGGAGTTTTTATACGCAGGTAGAGCCACAACCGATTTTTTTATCAAACTAAATAAAAGAAATATTGTAGACTGAAAACAAAAAGTTATTGCAGTAGATGGT
>NZ_JAQDKY010000086.1:0-2443 GCF_027662325.1 Blautia faecis
CGGCTCGGCAACGGGATAGCAACAGGGGGTGCAACGGGCTGCCATTTTCAGAACGGAAGCTCCATCTGTTCTGTGACCTCCACAAAACCGTCCATCGTTTTTTCAGACGGGTTGCCGGAGTCCGTTGCCGGGTTTTCACGCTCCCAGCCCTTTTGTCTGCCATATTCGGAAAACATTCTTGGGTTCGGGAAGTACCGCCAGCCAGAAATGCACTGGTTCATAATCTCGTTGATTTCCCGGATTTCCCATTGCTTCGGCTCGTCAAAGGCATGGTTCAAGGCTTCCTTGTAGAGCTGCTTGGAGCAGACCATGCTCCCGGTGTACTTATCAAGATACGCCTGTATCATCCCGGCTTTGGTGTCCTCCGGCATAAAATCCCGCTGGTGTTCTTTGAGATACCGCTGCATGGCGGGGCTGAAAGCCAGCTTGAACCTGCCGCTTCGGTAAATCTCCATAGCTTCTGCCCACATTTGCTCGATATAGGCTCTGGAAGCAGCTTCATCCTCCAAAATGTGAACCTCGGCTTGTTCCGGGTACACCATGACGGGGATAAAGCGGCGATTGCCGGAACGGTCAAGGGGCAGGAAGTCAAGAGCATTGGAAGTGCCGCCAAACACGCATTGGCGGGGGCGGTCTGCCGGGTGGGTTTCATAGGGTATCTTGTAGACCTCCTTCTGCCGGCTTAAAAACGACTTGATTTCGTCAGTGCTCTTGGCGTTGGCGGTTGCCATCATGTCCGACATGTCGATAGTCCAGTGACCTTGCAGCTTGCGGTACACATTGTCATCGTCCAGCTTCCGCAAATCATCGGAGAACCACTCGTCCCGGACTGCCAGCAGACGGAAGAAGGTGGACTTTCCAGCCCCCTGACCGCCTACCAGACAGAGCATGATTTCAAATTTGCACCCTGGCTGAAAGGCTCGTGAGATTGCACCCAACAGGAACAGCTTCAATGCTTCATAGGTGTAATCATCTGCGTCAGCCCCCAGAAAGTGCCGCAGGCAGAAACGGATTCGCTCTGTCCCATCCCACACAAGAGTATTGAGATAGTCCCGGATGGGATGGTACTTGTTTTCATTCGCCACAATCCCGATGGCATTATCAATCTTTTTCTCATTGGTAAGCCCATAGGTTTCTTCCAGATAAAGAAGCAGATACTTCATGTCCGTATCGTTCAGGGCGGTGCTTTCTCTGTGGAAGCCGATGGGCTTTATGATGTCCTTGCGGTCGGTCAGGATGTTGTATGCGATAGCCCCGGAAAGCAGAGGGTCACGCTGGAATACGGTCAGGCAGTTCCGTATGCTCTGACGGACACCGCCTTTCTCGGTAGTTTCCAGCCCCGCCTTGATTTCAGGGGCGCTCTGGGGTGGCTGCATGGCGTTCATGGTGTTTTTTAGTTCTTGCTGCGTCTGCGGCTGCAAGCTCTGCCATTCGCTGTTCAAGCTGTATCACATCCTTTCCGTAGTCCGTAATCAAAGCCGCTTTTTCCTCTGTCTCCCCGAACAGCAGCACATCCAGCAGATATTCCACTTGGTCTTGCTTCTGTAAGGCTTCCACAAACCGGGGATGAAAGGCTTCCTCCGGGGAGTGCGGGACATAATCCTTTCTCCATGCCCGAAGCAGGTGGAGATAATCGGCAAGGATACGGGAGCAGCGGTTCTTTGCTTCCTGAAACTGTTCCTCCGGGGATTTCTGCCGGGGCTTGGGCTTTTTTACCTTTCCCGACGGTTTCCAGTCCTCATAGGAAATTCCAAAGTCCTGTGCCAGTTGTACGGCGGCTTCTTTCTTTCCCAGCCCATACAGAGCGGCGGCAAAATCAATCACATCCCCATCCGTACCGCAGCCGAAGCAGTGGTAACGCCGATCCAGCTTCATGCTTGGGGTTTTATCGTTATGGAACGGGCAACAAGCCATCCCGTTCCGACCTACATGGATTCCATAATGCTCCGCAGCCTGTCTTGTTGTGACGGACTGCTTCACAGCTTCAAATACATTCAAATCTATCCCTCCTTGAAAATAAGAAAAGCACCTGACATTCTCTGATTGAAAATGGCAAGTGCCTGTTAAAGTTCCATATCCTGTTGTCTGTGTTTCGTCTGTGCCGAGGCGGTTCTTTGTGGTTTTTTCTCGTCAGCCTTATCCTGCAAGACTTCTTTGAGGGACTGCTTCTTGGGCGGCTCTTTGCTTTCTTCTGTGCCGGGTGTGGCTTTCCGTACCCAGTAGCGGATGTCCCGCAGCTTCTTCAAATCCTCCTGTACCTCGATCAGCGGTACTTTCAGTTCTGCGATTTCGCTGAGAAGTGTTTCCTGCTCCTCTTGCAGCTCCTTTTGGGTACTATCCTTATCGTCCGGGTGTTTGGCAAGGTAGGCGGTGGCTTTCTCATACCGGGCAACCTCCGGGTGTTCCTGTTTGAATTTCTCCTTTGTTTTCTTGAAAAATATCT
>NZ_JAQDKY010000086.1:2453-3127 GCF_027662325.1 Blautia faecis
AAGTCCCTTTTGCCGGAGATAGGACAATGCTTCGCTGACTGCCTTTAAGTCCTGTGAAGTCCCCCGGTTCTGTCCAGCCCTTGTCCAGTCCTTCCGTTCTTCCTTTCGTATCTCCATATACTTCATCAGCAGATTGGGAAGAAGTGTTGCTTCCTCCGCCGCCTTTTGTGCAAGCAGCTCTTTCCGTTTTTCGCCCAGCTCGGTAATCCAGCCTTTGAGGTTTTGAATGAGCTGCCGAATGGACTGCATCAGGTGGTTGGCGGCTTTGATTTCCCGGTTCAGGTTGCCGATATTCGTCTGGATACCACGCTTTTCCATCTGCTGGACAGCAGCCCCCTCATGGACAGTGGGGACTATATCAAGCCCCTGTCTGGCATAGGAACGCAAGTCCACACGCTCTGGGCGGTCATTGGCTTCCAGATAGCGGTTCTGGATGACCTCCCATTCATGCCGCCAGATTTCGCAATACTTCTGGTCGTTCCAATCCACCGTATCCTCCTTGTGGCTTTTCCATCTGCCGGACGGAAGTTTGATCCGTTCCCCATTCTCGTCAAGGTCATAAACCTTGCGGCTCTTGGGAAGCCATTTCCCATGTTCGTCCATTGCCCTCATAGTGAGCAGGACATGGGCGTGGGGATTGTGTCCCGGCGGATGGGGGTCATGGATTGCAAAAT
>NZ_JAQDKY010000087.1:0-2871 GCF_027662325.1 Blautia faecis
ACCACATAAGTTCCATATGGAAGGGGGATTGTGCAGGCATAGCCTTTTTCGTCCGTAAAGATCTCGGTCTTTCCATCTTCTGTCAGCACTACGGGAACGGCATTTGCAAAATCATAGGAACCATCCTCTTTTGTACTTAAGCTGCTTACGAGATAAGCGGAAAATCCGGCGCCTTTTAACAGATCGGCATCTGTTTTTCCGTTATTTGCAGCCTTAATCAGCTGGAACGGCTGTTTTTTCACATTCTCGGCAACTGTAATGGTACAATCGATTTCTTTCAACTGGTCACCTTCATAACCGCCTTCCACATCATGCTCTTCTTCATCCAGGACATAACCTGCAGGTGGAGTAATCTCTTTTACATAGTATTTTCCAGGATAGAGACCGGATACACTTGCATTTCCAGCTTTGTCGGTGGTAAGTGTAGCAACCTGGGCGTCTTTTGGATAAAGGACCCCGCTGCTGCCATCCGGGTAACCAATTGCTTCCCTTGCATATAGGCCATAAACAGCACCTTCTAAAGTTGCATCTCCCTGTGCGTTCTTTCCCGTCTCACTGTCTTCCTTTGTAAGATGGATATTCACACGGACGCGCTCATCTGTAAAAGTATGTGTAAATTCTACTTTTTTCTCTTTATCCCCTGCATAATTAAAAGCAAAGGAATAAACATCAGAAGTATTTAACACGTACATCTGGGGTGCCTGAAGTTCTTTGATATAGTAGGAATTGTTAACCGGAAGGTCTGCGGTATAACCTGCTTTTCCATCCGTACCAGTAGCTACCTTTTCAATCAGGGTGTCTTTTCTGACGATCACATTCCCGTCTGCAGATACAATATCATTCCCTGCATACATTCCAAAAACAGCACCTGTAAGCGGCTGTCTGGTTTCCCCATCCTGTTTTACCAAAGATACGGAGGCTTTTTGTCTGTCGTTGGTAAAGGTAACCGTGCTAAAAGAAACTTCTTCATTTTCACCGGCAGCTGATAAGGTTACGGTTTGGGATTCGCCTGTGCAGACCAGCTTATCCGGTGCCTGTGTCTCGGTTACCACGTAGGTTCCTATGTTTAAGTTATCAAGGGTTGCACTTCCGTCTTCACCGGTTGTCAGACCTTCTTTTACAAGGGCACCATTCTGATAAATAGTAGATCCATCTGCAGCCACAATGTCCTCTCCTGCATAGACATTATATACCGCACCTTTTTGCCTTCTTGTTTCATAACGGAAGGTTACCTTTTCATCCGTTACATCTGCCCCTGTTAATACCTCACCCTCTTTGTAAACGGTAAGGGAAGCCTTTTTCTCATCGTCAAACAGCTCCTGTGTAACTTTGCTTCCCATCACAAGTGACACGCCGTGGGCGGTAGCATCCACAAGGTAGCCAGAGGGACCTGTGATCTCTTTTAAGTAAACCACATCCTGGGTTTTGTCAATTGTCACAGAAGAAACGCCATTTGCATCCGTTGGCGGCATTTCTGTAATCAGGTTCTGGCATGCCTCGTCGCTATAGACACCATAGACCGCACCTGCTAACAGGGCATTGGAGCCCCTATCTTTTTTGATAATCTCGATAGTAGCCTGCTGAAGCCAGGTGACGGAAAAATCTATGAATTTTTCATCGTCGACGCCCTCACCAAATACCAGGGCAAGGTTCTGGGTATCGGTACCGGTCGTTACTTTATACGCCGAAAAGTCTTTCGTAATGTAACCTTTCATCGTAGACTTCCAGGCTCCCGCTACCTTTGCCGCCTGGTCAAGCGGTGCGGATAAGTAAAAAGTAGTTCCACCATATAATTTTATACTGACTCCGGCAGCACTTGCTTCTCCTGTATCCACGTTATGGAAAACCACGCCAGATGGAAGCTTCATGGTAATGTTCTGTAAGGAATCCGCTTTAAACTTGATTTCTTCGGTACGCTGCTCATTTCCATCTATATAAGCAGTTACGTTGTCATTGGAAAACTCCATGGCAACATCCGGGATATCCGGCTGTGCCATGCAGTATTCATAAAGTTCCATGGCAAGAGCCTGTCCGGTAGAGTTTGCCCCGGAAAAAGCATCGTCACCTCCGCTTGCATAAGACACGGCCAAATGAGTGATAACAAACTGTTTCCCTGCAGAAAAATCCGGATGTTCCTGTTTGAAAAAGCCATTTACACCAGAAGCTTTGGTTCCGTAGTAGCACACTTTTGCAAGCTTTTTGCCATCCCCAAGTTTGGTGATCTTATACACACCATCCCCAGGGCTGTTTTTCGAGGGCTGAATACAATAAGCGGTTGCACTGACATTGTCAAATTTGACCGTATATTTATAGGTCAGATAACTGCCAAGCCCATAATCACTGTAGTAATAGCAGGTTCCCCTTGTCACATCCACATCGGTTCTGGTGCTGGCATAGGTAGCAATAAAAGAAACCGTTTCGCCCTCTTCCAGGCTTAAAAAATCAATTTCCTGTTCCTCTGCCTGCTCCAACACTTCGCCAAGCGTCAAGCCGGTCTCCGGATCCACAGTGTTCTCTTCAAGACACATCTGCTTCTTCACCTTCTACTGGTATCTCTGCCAGATCTGCATCCTTTTTTTCCTCTTCTGCCGGAACTTCCACAGCAACTGCTGGCTGTTCCGGCAAAGGGTCAGGATCTTCGCTGTCCCCAGACTCCTCAGAACCGGAATTTCCAGCAGCCTGGGTTTCTGGTTCTTTTTCAGTTACGGTAATGGTTCTTGCAACCAGATAAGAATCACCTTCTTTGGGTGTGATCCGGTAAACACATTTATAGATCCCCGGTCTTCCAGAATCAAATGTGGTTCCGTCCTCCATGGCAGCCTTTTTCAGTTCTGCCCTGTCACCATCTTTTAAGCCTAACCCTGTAAAATC
>NZ_JAQDKY010000088.1:0-2785 GCF_027662325.1 Blautia faecis
ATGCTTACAGCAGTAACCGGTATTAACTGGGGCGATGAAGGAAAAGGACGTGTGATCGATCTTCTTGCAGAGCAGGCAGATGTGGTTGTCCGCTACCAGGGCGGAAACAATGCAGGTCACACAGTGGTAACCACCCAGGGCAAATTCGTTTTAAATCTTCTCCCCTCTGGTATTTTACATCCAGGTGTGGTGTGCGTCCTCGGGGACGGAATGGTGGTTGACCTGGAACATCTTTCCCAGGAAATCCATGAAATAGAGAAAAAAGGAATCCGGGTAACACCGGATCATCTGAAACTTTCAAAACGTGCTACAGTCTCCATGCCATGGCATAAGGTGCAGGATGAGTTAGAAGAAAACAGACTTGCAAAGACAGGAAGTGCCTTTGGTTCTACCCGCCGTGGAATCGCCTATGCATACAGTGACAAGTACCGTAAAAAAACACTTCGCCTGGGAGATCTCCTTCATTTAAAAGAGGATTCCGTAAAAGCCAGATTAAAAACCATGCTGGAGGCAAAGAACCTGGAGCTTGCAGGCTGTTATCATCAGGAGCCAATGTCCTACCCTGCACTCCTTACCTGGTGTGAGGAACAGGCTGAACTGTTTGGTCCCTATATTGCAGACACCGGGGAATATCTGGAACAGGCAGTGTCAGAGGGCAAAAAGGTGGTACTGGAAGCCCAGCTTGGAGCCATGAGGGACATTGATTACGGTATTTTCCCCTATACCTCAAGTTCCTCTACCATTTCTGCCTATGGTCCCATTGGTGCCGGAATCCCTGGAAAATCCCTGGATCACGTAATTGGCGTTTTAAAAGCGTATTCCACCTGTGTTGGCGCAGGTCCTTTTGTGGCAGAACATGCCATGTCCGATGACTGGGAAGAAGCGTTGCGGAAAGCTGGCGGTGAATATGGTGCTGCCACCGGTCGTCCCAGAAGGATAGGTCCCTTTGATGCCGTAGCCAGCCGCTATGGGTTAAAATGCCAGAATGCAGATAAGATCGCTTTGACAAAAATGGATGTCTTAAGTTCCATGAAAGAGATTCCTGTGATCACAGGCTATAAACGTGACGGTGTTATAGTAACCGATTTTGATCCTATGGATGAACTGGATAGTTATACCTCTGTAGTAGAAATGCTTCCAGGATGGAAATGCGATATTTCGGGCTGCCGGACCTATGAAGAGCTTCCGGAGAATGCAAAAGCTTACATTCGTATCCTGGAGCAGCTTCTGAACCATGAAATCCAGTTTATTTCCGTCGGAGCCAGACGGGATCAGTTTTTAACAAAAGGAGCCTGGTTATGAGACATTTGATCGATCCACTTAATTTTACCCTTGAAGAAACTACAAAAGTTCTGGATCTGGCTGACCGCATTGCAGAAAGTCCAGAAGTGTACAGCCATGTGGCAGATGGGAAAAAGATTGCCACTCTTTTTTACGAACCAAGTACCAGAACCCGTCTTTCCTTTGAATCTGCCATGTTAAGCCTTGGCGGAAAATCCCTTGGCTTTGCAGGTGCTGAACAGTCCAGTGCCACAAAAGGAGAAACGGTAGCCGATACTGCCCGGGTGGTAAGCTGCTATGCAGATATCATTGCAATGCGGCATCCCAAGGAAGGCGCTCCCCTTCGCGCTTCCATGTATGCCACAGTGCCGGTAATCAATGCCGGGGATGGCGGACATAATCATCCTACCCAGACATTGATCGACCTTATGACCATCCGCCAGAGAAAAGGTCATCTGGATCACCTGACAGTTGGTTTTTGCGGTGACTTGAAATTTGGAAGAACCGTACACTCCCTTGTAAACAGTCTGGTACGTCATCCAGAAAATGAGTTTTACTTCATCTCCCCGGAAGAGCTTAAAATCCCGGATTACGTAATTGAAGAGACCTTAAAGCCTAACCATTCTTTTTACAAAGAGGTTACCAGCCTGGAGGAAACACTTCCCAAACTGGACATACTCTATATGACAAGGGTTCAGAAAGAGCGTTTCTTTAACGAAGAAGATTATGTCCGGTTAAAGGAACAGGATCCAAGAGCCGCTTATTTTGACCAGGTACAAAACGGAAAATATATCCGTATGGCACTTATTATGGCGCTGCTTGAAATCCCGGATCCGCTGACAGGAAGGACGGTGCTGTAATGTTAAAGATTGAATCTATCCAAAATGGAATTGTGATCGACCATATCCCGGCTGGAAAAGGAATGGATATTTACAAGCTAGGGCTTACAGAGCCTGAGCGTCTTGAAGTCCTTGGTTATTTAAACGATGGAGTCACTTTGATCGTAATTCGCGATGGAAAGGTGGTAAAAAAATATCATCCTGTTCCGCCAAGAACTTTAAAAAATGTAATCAAATGCAAAAATCCCCGCTGCATTACCAGTACGGAAGCAAACTGCGAGCACATCTTCAAATTGTCCTCCAGTGGAAAATATAGATGTATTTACTGCAACCAGGAAGCTTCCCTCTTAAGATAGAAACTACCAAACCCTCCCTTGTATGTCGCTTAAGAGGAAAATACCCTTTAGGTTTATTTCTATTCCTAAAGGGTATTTAAAAAAATATTTAAATGCATTAGCAGTCATGGCAATAATAGGGATCGTCTTTGCCAGTTCATGGGAACTTCTGCGGATTGCTTTCGTTGCCTCATAGCCATTCATAACCGTCATCTGCAAATAAAGTCGCATACAAGGATCCAATCACACCCACACCATAAATCAATATTCTCATAAGAAACATTCCTCTTACCCCAGTGCCACATCCAGGATCATCATCAAACTAAATCC
>NZ_JAQDKY010000089.1:0-2673 GCF_027662325.1 Blautia faecis
CTTTTAATCAACTAAATAGCAAATTAAAATAAAGGATAACGCTATATGGATATTAGAATTGAAAAAACCAGACAGAGTATTATAAATGCTTTTATAGAGTTGCGTTCTCATAAGGAGCTGGAGAGGATTACGATTAAGGAGTTGTGTGAGAAAGCGCAGATCAATAAATCTACATTTTATGCACATTATCAGGATATTTATCATCTCTCGGATACATTGGAAACGGAAGTTGTGGTATCAATTATGGAGAATCTCACTCATCCGGAGAGAGTACTGGAGGATACTGCTTTTTTTTCCAGGGAACTGTTCATGGGGTTTCTGGCAAAGGATTCGCTGATCGGGATTTTGTTTTCGGGAAGCAGGAGTAAATGCCTGGTGCAAAAAATTGAAGTTGCTTTAAAGGAGCTGGTGTTTAGAGCTTACCCTCAATATCGGGAAGACAAGGACATTAATATTATGCTCACTTACATTCTATATGGATGTTATTATGCGTTTTATGAAAACCGAAAATATGGAGATGTGCCAGTGCTTTCCAGTATTACAGAACTTACAGGCAAGACGGCGCAGGCAGCATTAAAAATGATAAAAAAATAAAAGCACCTCAATGCACGCAACATTAAATATGATAAAAACTAAAAGCACCCTCGAAGTGTGCAACTTTGCAACTACTAAACAGTCACCTATTTTCATCGCAGGAGGTCAATAAATTGACAACAAACAATTCGAATATACAAGAAATGAATTCTGGTACTCCACCAGTATCTCCCTTACAAATTTTAAAAACTTACTTCGGATATGATTCCTTCCGGGAAGGACAAGGAGAAATTATAGATACCATTTTAAGTGGAAGAGATGCTCTGGCAATTATGCCGACAGGGGCCGGAAAATCCCTTTGTTATCAAGTTCCAGCGCTGCTTTTGCCAGGAATTACATTGGTGGTTTCACCGCTGATCTCACTTATGCAGGATCAGGTGAAATCTCTAAATGAAGCAGGAATTCACGCGGCTTATATTAATTCCTCACTGACTGAGGGACAGATTAATAAGGCTCTTTCTTTCGCTGCGCGAGGTGTCTATAAGATTATTTACGTAGCACCAGAACGACTGGAAACAGCTTCATTTCTAAGCTTCGCGCTACATACTCCTATCTCCATGGTAACTGTAGACGAGGCCCACTGTATCTCCCAATGGGGACAGGATTTCCGTCCAAGTTACTTAAAAATCATAGATTTTGTGGAACAGCTGCCTGGCAATCCGATCATCAGTGCCTTCACTGCCACCGCAACAGAAGTGGTAAAAAATGACATTGCAAGGATCCTGAAACTGAAGAATCCCAACGTTGTTGTCACTGGTTTTGACAGAGAAAATCTCTATTATCAAGTGGAACATCTCACTGGAAAGCAGAAGGACATCTTTATCCAAAATTACATAGAAACCCACCCAAACGAAAGCGGAATCATCTACTGTGCCACCAGAAAAAACGTGGATACTTTGTATGAGAAATTATTGAAACAAGGCGTCTCTGTAACCCGTTACCACGCTGGAATGAGCAACGATATCCGCAAAAAAAGTCAGGATGATTTCATCTATGACCGCGCTCAGGTTGTGATTGCCACCAATGCTTTTGGCATGGGAATCGACAAATCCAATGTGCGTTTCGTCATCCACTACAACATGCCTCAGAGCATGGAAAACTATTACCAGGAAGCTGGCCGCGCAGGACGTGATGGTGAACCTGCAAAATGTATCCTTCTCTTTTCCACTCAGGATGTGATGATCAGCAAACTCCTTCTTGGAAGCAAAGACTTCGAAGGTATGGATTTTCAGGAAATTGAACAGGTAAAACATCAGGATTCCCGCCGTCTCCAACTTATGGAAGGCTACTGTATGACCACCTCCTGCCTGCGCAATTACATCCTGGAATACTTCGGAGAAACCACACATCAGCCTTGTGATAATTGCGGCAACTGTCACCAGGAATTTGAAGAACTGGATATGACCCTGGATGCCAAATGGGTAGTCGGCTGCATCACCGAAATGCGCGGCCGCTATGGCCAGGCTCTGGTAATCGGCACCCTCCTTGGCTCAAAAAAAGCCCGTCTGAAGGACATTGGCGCCACCTCCTACAACTGTTATGGTCAGTTAGAGAACCGCACTGAAGCCGACCTCCGGCTCCTTATAAGCCAGATGATCCGTATGGGATATATCATCCAGACAGAAGGAGAATACAGTGTTTTAAAAGCAGGAAATATTGAAGATTTACAAAATAAAAATACAAAGATCATAATAAAGAAATTTAAAGAAAAAGAGAAAATATCAACCACAAAGAAACACAAAACTTCATTCAAAAAGGACAGTTTTTCCGCTTCCGCAGAAAGCTCATCCGCTGATTCCACTGCCACAAACTCCAGCCGCAATTCTGCCCTTTTTGAAGCCTTGCGGCAGCTCCGTCTCCAGATTGCCAAGGAAGAATCTGTCCCTCCCTACATCGTCTTCACCGACAGAACCCTTATCGATATGTGCAGTAAACTTCCTCAGAATGAGGATGAAATGCTCAATGTATCCGGTGTAGGACAGAACAAACTTAAGAAATACGGACAACGATTTTTACAGGAAATATCCGCATTTCAGTCTGCTAATCACTAGACATCATTGCTATTTAATTGGTTGGTCG
>NZ_JAQDKY010000009.1:0-114800 GCF_027662325.1 Blautia faecis
ACAAGGATATAATCAATTCCGTTTTCCGTTATTCTTGGTTTCAATTCGCTCATGTTCCTTACCTCCTGTGGAAGCAGGCTCGTCTGGTACTAACTCAATCACATCAGTAATCTCACAATTCAGAGTTTCACAGATACGGGCTAATGTATCCATGCTGATGTGCTTTCCCTCTTTGCTCATGTTGGCAATCATATTTGTTGTCATACCAGCGGCAAGCCTTAAATCCTCTTTTCTCATATCACGCTCTAACAGTGTGTGCCAGAGTGGTTTATAGCTGATGTGCATATTGTTTTCCTGCCTTTCTATCCATACCACCGGAGCGGCTGCCCCGGCAGGAACTTTTCTCTTATTATAGCACCAATCTTGTGAAATCACAATTTATTCTTGTAGCCTGCCGCTGATACCGTCTGGATTGTGCTTTTCCTTTCTTTTTGTTCCCTTTAATTAGCCATAAACTGCTTGATCCCCTGGGATTTTGCACCTGGGTTATCATTTCCGTAACCTTCGAGAAGGTTTACAACACCCCATGCGCCCAGACCTGCGCCCAGGGCGATCACAAGGATCTTCAAAGTATCAATCGCGCTTGCAAAAAATGCCATAATGTTCCTCCTTTAATTTCAGAAATTTTAATTTGTGATATGGCCGTATCAGGCCGGAAACAAAAAAAGCCGCCGCACTGTTTTTAGAAAAAATCTGTTTCAAACAGCACGGCGGCATGGGGCAGGAAAAATCCTGCGGTTATTTACTTTTCAGGGAGAATCACGAATCCTCAAAAAATCCTCCTTTCATCGTGACAAAAACAAAGCCTGCCAGGGCGTCATGCTTTGACAGGCAGGAACAACTTTATAAAGTCTGGGAAGCCAGATCTTCGGCTGTGACTTCATAATTGCGGTATCGTTCACCGGGACGCATCGGCATCCGGGTAGAAAGAAACTTTTCGATATTAAAAGCGTTCTTCTCATTAAAATCGGAAAGCAGTTTGTAATTTGGGTGTTTGGTTATATCGTATTTCCGGGAGAGGAACGGCCGCACACCCCTGATCTGCAACAGACATTTACCCCCGTCCATGACTGCCAGTTCATCCACCGACATCAGATCCTTTCCCAGCTTTTGAAAATTTTGTCCGTGGGATTCCTGATTGCCCTTTGTGACACTGGTGTTATACAGGTCGATGGTCTCTTTCCCCAATAGGGAGTTCCAGCTTTTTAAGGTGGTTTCTTCTTTGCCTCCTAAGAAAAGGGAGGCGTCACAGTTACCGATGATGGTGTCCATGTTGTCTTTATACAGGGCTTTGAGCTGGCTTTGCGCCTGCAGCACCAGGCAGGCAGAGATCTCACGGCTTCGGATGGTCGCCATAAGACGCTCCAGGTTCGGGATCTGCCCGATATTTGCCGCCTCGTCGATCAGGCAGCGCACATGGATGGGAAGCCTTCCACCATATACATCATCCGCCCGCTCACACAAGCGGTTAAACAAAATGGAATAGATCAGACTGATCAAAAATGCAAAGGTCCCGTCCGTATCACTCATAATAAGGAAAAGAGCAGTCCGTTCATCTCCCAGCATATCCAGATCCAGTTCGTCATACATGGTAATTTCCCTGACTTCTTTAATGTCAAAAGGAGCCAGTCTGGAAGCACAGGAAATAAGGATCGACTTGGCTGTTTTTCCGGCAGCGAGCTTATATTTCTTATATTGACGCAGGGCAAAATGATCCGGGTCTTTCTGTTCCAGCGCGTCAAAGAGAAGGTCAACGGCATTTTTGAACGACTCATCATCCTCACGGACTTCCATTGCGTTCAGCATTTCTACCAGTGTGGCAAAATTCTGTTCGTTTGCCGGAGCCTCATAATAGATATATCCGATCAGTGCCGTATAGAGCAGGGTTTCTGCCTTGACCCAGAAATCGTCTCCGGCTTTTCCTTCGCCTTTGGTATTGGCGATTAGGGTAGTGACGATCTTCAGAATATCTTTCTCGGAATGAATGTAGGCGAACGGGTTAAAGTGCATACTTTTCTGGAAATTGATCGTATTGAATACCCGTATTTTATAGGACTCATAGATGATCTTTCCTTTTTCATTACGCACAGGCTTTCCGTCCTTGTCCAGCTTTGGTGTGCCTCGCTGCAACATCTTTCCGCATTCCACAAGGACTGTACCTTTCGGATCGGTGACGACGTAGGAACTGTGCATTTGCATCAGATTGGGCTTGATGAAAAAGCGCGTTTTTCCCGAACCTGATCCTCCGACTACCAGTACATTTTTATTTCTTGCATTGGCCGGATTTTTGGGCCTTCCGTTTAACATCAGTCCTTCACTTTGGGTAAGAATGATATTGTTTTCCGGATTTGGGTCCATAAACGGGGCAATATCGGCTTTATTTCCCCATCTTGCAGAACCATATTCCACATTTTTGCGGTATTTCTTAGCGTCTTTCCCTCTAAGATAGACTGCCAGCCGCATAATGGCTGCACCGCAGAAACCGATCAGCCAGTCCATTGCCGCCCCCGGCCACATACTCTGAAACGCAAGGGCAAAGCCTTCGGACAGTCCTAACAGCTTTTGGGAAGCGTCTGCTCCGGGAGCCAGCCGCACCGCTTCGCCCAGCTTGGCAAATACCAGAAGGAACAGAACATAAGGCAGATGGAGAATGACCTGTTTTTTCAATGTTTCTGCATCAATCTTCATCGTTCCGGTCCTCCGTGTTCTTTGTTCTTTACACGGTCACGGCCAAGCGACTGTGCCAGTTCTTTGAACTTATGAAGCTGTATAAGCAGCGACGGTCTGGTGCTGCGTGTAAGGTCTTTCTTTGTATATTCCTTAAAAGCTGCCGTCAGTGCATCCGCCTGGTTTGCCTTGAAATATACCGTCCATTTTGGGGGATCGGTCCCAAGTTCCTTTTCTATATGGTAGCGTACCTGATGTTTTCTGGCATACCGTTCAAAAGAGCGGATTCGCCCTGAAACTTCAATGGTATTGGCTCCGGGGTCTTTATAAGTCAGCCGCTTCATGCTGTTGCGCCCGACTTTTGGCATTGTGCGTTCCTGTTCCATCTTTTGGAGTACCGCAGCAATAGCCGCACGCAGTACCCGCCCTGACAGTTTTGCTGCCTGTATAGAAACAGAAACCGTTCGTTGTTCGAGTTCTTCCTGCAAGAGCATCCTCCTTTCTGATAAAATCGGTATTTATAATATGGAAATAACTTTTTACCGGCTTTCCCCAAGAACCTGCTGTCGGGAAGCGTGTTCAAAGGCTTTTGCTGCCTGATCGACCTGAATTTTAGCATGTTTCAAAAGCGTCTTGATGATCGTAGCCGGGCGTTCCTGTTCCTCCAGATGATCGACCATCCCTTTGCACTCATCCGGGAGGTATGCCGCCATATCTTTCAACACATCGGAAAAGTTACCCATAAAGCCCCAGCAGCTATCCGACAGCTCCCCGTTTTTATAAAGCTCAAACCCATAACATTCGCCACGCAGATAGGAATCATAAGCGGCGACTTCGCTGCGCATCAGTGCGTCCGCTTTCTGCCGGATGGCGCCGGTCATCTTGTCAGCGTCAAATTCCTTTAGGGCATCTTCTTTGGAAACATAGATCCAGCCGACCTGTCCGCTGTCCCATTCTGCATGAGGAGCCCTGCCTGAGAAACTTTCTGTACTCATGGCAAGACCTGAGTGGTCGTAGAGATAGAGGGGGAGCATCAGATACTTTTCCGAAATTACTTTCTGCATTGCTTCATCGATCGCCCGTTCCTCTGTCTTTGGTCCATGCCGGAAACGGCTGCTTACAATGTTTACCATCCGTTCATAGCGTTTCATGCCGGCTTCATCATGTCCTACGGTATCTAAATACATTTCCCGCAGGAAGTCATCTTTGTCCATATGGTTGTGATGGTCGCCCAGCGCATAGCGGGGATGAAAGCATACCATCGTCCCAAAATGTTCATCTACCTCACGGGGAGAGATCAGAATATCGTCCGGCTGCACCATAAGGGCATAAGGTTCATTTACTGCCATTAACATAATTGGCTCCTTTCTTTCTACAAATCCGGGCCGGAATGGTGCATCATCGGTTTTTCCCGGTGCTCATTGGTTGCAGGCTGCTTGACTGCAATGATCTCGCCGGCAAGCCTTGCAAATTTTTCAGGGTACTTAAACTGCTCCCCATATTTCTCCATCAGATCCGGGGAAAGGTCTGTAAAATTTTCCTCGCCAAGACCAACGATCAGAAAATTCCCGGACACAATATCATAGATGTGGCCGTCATCGTCAAAGAGAGCTCGGTTCAAAGGCAGCCCCATCAGCTTGCCTTCTTCATTGCAGATCAGAGCCACCGGGTCCTCATACGGATAGACCGCCTGAATATCTCCGCCCACTGCCGCCTGCAAGGATTTCAGACCACTTTCGATCTCCGCAGCATAAGGGGACTTGCCCGGCTCTACCATTAACACTTTCATAATTGTATATCCTCCTTCTTTTTCATTGCCGTACCGGGAGTGGTTGGCGTTTTTTCCTGAGTTTTTGCCACAGAGAGCTTCCCCAGGACGGAAGGCTTCTCCTGGTTTTCGGGTGTAAAAATACCGCCCTCCGAAACCTCGGCGGCGGCATGTTCCGTTTTGGCCTGTTCCAGTCCTTCAACCGTATAGCCAGGTAAAAGAGTACCGTGAACCATAAAATGGTGCTCATATTCTTTCGGGATCGGCGGGGAAATTTCCGTGAATAAATGGGAATAGGCTTTCTTTCGCCCGTCCAGGTATTTTATGGCTGCGTTCTTATCTGTATATCGTTTCTGGTTTTGTCCGGCAATCTTTGCTCCATATCCCTGCTTCGGGGAATGAATACGGACTTCCCATGTCACATACCAGGCAATCGGAACACTCTGTTTGGTTTCTCTGTCATATTTCGTATCTTCCCAAATACTGCAGGTCATCTGATAGACCCGGTTGCTGATTTTCTGATCCGCCCTCCAGTTATCGGTGTCTTTCCACTGGTTGCCGGTATGTTCAATCTCCGGTGTACGAAGATATTCCAAAGCCCGGTTGATCGTCTGTGTTGCCGCTGCCTGCTGTTCCCATTGTTTTGCAGCAGCCACCACGATTTCATAGGCTTTCTGCTCCCCGTCGATACTTCCCTGGCGCATGGCTTCCAGGCTATCTATTCCCATTGTGATCAGAGTAGAAATATCCACATTTTCACAAACTACGCTGTGTTCAATTTTAAGCTCTGATCCCGGCGTCAAGTGGTCGCCATACCGGTAGGCATGATAATCTTTATTTTCTTCCAAAATGCTGTTCACCTCCTGCTATATTTCCGGCTCGTGGTTTTTTCTGGAAAACGTCTGTGCCGGTGATTTTTTATCTGCCGGCCTGTTTGCCGCAAGCTGATCCATCACGGAAGGACGGCCGACGCCGAACATGGATAGCTGCCCGTCCGCCGCCTCACGAAGTTCAGAAACAGAGAGGGGAAGCGTTACATCGGCATGGGTCAATAGCTGTTCCCGTTTCAAATCCTGAATGATCTCGTCAAAAACAGCGTTGATTGCACGGCGTTCTTCCCCCACAGGGAAGGCTTTCAATACCTCCATTTCTCCGTCTTTACCGGAAACCAGGGTAAGGGCACAGTCGGCATGGCCTGCCAGATAATCCGATGTGTAGGGCAGTTTGTCCTTGATATAACAGGCAAAGGCTCTGGCTGTCATTTCCACATTGCTGTCCCAATAACCGCCGTCTTTTTCACATTCTTTTCCCATGCGTACCGAATTACGGTAAAAATCAGTTTCCGTCCGTCCAATCTGCGGAGCTTCCTGCGCCTGCATCCCGGAAAGCATACGCTCAAAAATTTCCAGCCGTTCCCGTTCACTTTTGGGAATTACCCGGCCGGTAACATTCTTCTTAAATGCGCTGATCTGTTCCACAGAGCCGGGTTCGCCGGACAAAAATGCTTCCCGCAAGACTGCGTAGGTTTCCATCTGTTCCTCATTGCCATACCGTTTCAGGGAGGCAAGAACCGAGGAATCCAGCCAGCTTGCCGCATTTTTCCGGGTGCGTTCTGTTTGTGCTTCCGTGCGCTTTGCTGCCTGTTCCGGTGTTTCCGGTTTATACTTCATGGTGTCAATGAGTTTTTGGAACGGCGCATAGAGGTGGGGCTGTTCTGACAGCATCCCTTTTGCTCTCATCTTTGTACCAAGATAATCGTCAAGTCCATGCCACCATTCATGTGCCAGGGAACCGGCCCCGTGCATTTTTGTAAGATTGATGACTGTACGCAAAGGTTCATAATGAGCTGCAGCATTGCCGCTGCCTCTTGCACCAAAAGCGATAGCAAGTGTTCCCTGATAAGCAATATCTTTATCGCTGATCTTAAGGGCTGACGCCAGATCCTTTAGTGCTTCAAATCCCATGTTAAGGGAGGTCTGCCGGTCGTTCTGGTTCATCCAGTTTCCAAACTCACCGCCGCGGAACCCAAAGGTATCAAGATAATGCTGTCCGGTGATCTCCACGCCATTCCGATAATCCGGTCCGGTACGTTTGACATGGGCAAGCTGTGGAGGGACAAAACGGATCTTTCCGTTTTTGTTCCTGCCTTTGGCAAGTTCCTGCACCCATTTCAGGGCAGCTTCTTTGGTCCCAAAATTGGTCCGCAGGATCGAATAGCCTTTTGTCACATAGTAGGTACCGGGTTTCCAGTCCCCATTTTTAGAATAGGTCTGTTTCCCGTCGTTGAAGTGGATCGCATAACCTTTCGGTATTTTCTGCTCTTTGGAAACACAAAACTGTTCCTTTTTTGCTTCCTGAGTAAAGTTGCGCTCAAAATATTCAGCTGAGCGGATCAGCATGGTATTGGACAATTTGTTTGTGATCACGGGATTGTCCTGTCCCTTTTTCGTTGCCCGGTAATGGATTCCGCTTCCCCAGCCCTGTACCTTTTCTAAATATCCATTGTCAACGAAAAAGCGGTCATAGGCTCTCACAGCATCCTCCACAGTACGGACATCTGAAAGCACTGTCTGCAATTCCCGGACTGTTTTTATATATTCCTTTTGTCTCGCGGTCCGTTTTTCCGGGGTGTCATCCGTGCGGTAATACTGAGGGGAAGCGTTTAAGCCGTCTCTTGCTTTTTTAATAAAATAGACCACGCCAAGAGGAATCCCTTCCTCCAGCATGGCTGCATAGTCCGGCTTTTTCCAAACATTATCCTTTTTCACAAATTTTTCGGCTTCGCGCTCATTCATGGCTTCCAGATCATCTGCATACAGCCCGCGGTCTTTCCACAGGTCTTTTTTCGCACCGCCGATCTTTTCGCCGAAATCTTCATGCACTCCTGCCAATCTTCATCACCTCCAGTCAGTGTAAAATTCTTATCGCTCCGGGGCAGGGCGGCGTTCTTCGTTTTTGTGAAGTTGTGGGAGGTTTCCTGTGAGCCGGTCAGTTTCCCTGCGGATCAGTTTGTCCAGAGCGCCTAAATCCTCCGGTGCAATGGCAAACTCCCGGTAATTTTCATACCACAGGCCCGTAGAGATTGCCGCGATGGGCGCAATTTTCTCCGAACCGGATGGAAGAAGGCGATACACAGGGGCTTCGTCATAAAGAAGCATCTGCTTTGCCGTTCCCTGTGGTATGCGGTACTTATCCATATCCGGGTTCTGGGCTGCCTCCATATATTGCATATTCAGGCGTTCTTCTAAATCCTGGGGCATATAACGAAATGCCTGATCCATCCACTGTCTGAACATCGTGGAATAGTGGTACTGCCATTCCGTAACTTGATTCGGGGCATAAGAAAATCCCCAACTTTTCAGAGCATCTTTTTCGTAAAGCTCCATTTCAGTCCATTCTTTCAGGCTGACCGTAGCCGCTGAACCATCTTTGCGTTCAATATTGACGCCGCAGGGATAGAGGATATTTCTTTTTATATCCTGCCGCAGCGTGTCTAAATCCATCATCAGGACATCTCCGTACAAGTGACCGCCCTCGCTCCGATCCGTATGAAACAGGAAAGCCCTCGCTCCGATGAACTCCGTTGTTAAGATCATTTGATGAAGATCCGCCGTAGAACAATAAGCAAATAAGGCGTCGGAAAGCCACATGTGATTTTTCCCCATGATGGCAATGGAATCAGCCCCGGTATTTGTTGCCAGAGAACGCATATTGAATTCGCATTCTCTAAGAAAATCTCCGGCAAAAATATGGAGTTCATACGCAAAGACGGATAAGTCTGTATCGCGGATCAAATGAATCTGCGGTAGTGGTTCCTGATTCAATCAAATTCCTCCTTTCATGTGAAGCAGCTCTTTGACCTGCTCATTTTCCGCAAACGGCTGGCTATCTGTCCCCGCCATTTAATCAATCCCTCCCATCTGCCGGTAGCTGCCCGCCGGCAATCTTGCCGACAATCTCCGGACCGGTTTCATAAATCTGCATGAGGCGTTTTGCTGTGCCGCAAGGCTGTGCAGCTCCGCTGGTCCAAAGACGCACTGTGGATGGGGCAACATTCATCAAAAGCGCAAAGCCCTTTTCGTTCATGTCCAGCTTTTTCATCAGCGATTTAACCATATCGGGGCCGTAGTCTGGACACCGGGAAGCCTCGGCAATCATCTGCAAAGCGGTATTTTCAATTTTTTTCATTTTCAAATCCTCCTGTTATTTGTTTTCCAGCCTTATGCCGGGGCAAAGCTGATCTGGTTGTGTTTCATCCTTTTGGCAAAGTCCGGCATCGAATAATTTACCCCGTCAATTTCTGCATGGGTGTCATCCAGACGATGACAAACAGCAAAGTGCCTGTCCCCGTTTCCATAGAACAGGCAGAGTAAACCATTGTCGGGAATGGAAAACAGCGCTTTTCCGGCGCTGTCTGTAAAGCAGATATGTTGAGATCCATTCATGTTGAAATCCTCCCTAAATTGAAACAGCCGCCTCTTTTGGGCGGCGTTGGTGCTGGCTGGTTTGCAGTTGTTCCCGAACCAGCAGCAATTTCTCATTGTAATCTTTTCCCATCCGGGGAGGGTTGACACTTACCCGGATATGACGGAAACGTTTATCCTCGTGAAGCATGGTCTTGATTTTCCGGGCATTGACAAATCCGGCAAGGTCGTGGTCCATATAAAGGGTAACACGCCGTATCTCCGGGTGGCGTTCCAGGAAAGAAGTCAGCGCCACATGGGAAGTACCGCCCAAAGACAAGCGATAACCATTCCATTTCCATCCCTCCAGCTCTTGAAGTGTCGCATGGGAAAGCGCATCAATAGGAGCTTCAAAGACTGCCACATGCCGGCTGCCCGGACTTTGCGGGGGATAACAAAAGTTATATCCTTTGTCGCTGCCATAGACATCCTTTTTGAGATTGCCGCTGATACTGCGCATACAGGCAAACTTCGCTTTCCCGGAATCATCTTTCCCAACAAACACACAAACCGGTTCTCCATGATACCGGGCTTCGTAAAAAATCCCGGCTTGTAAACACTGGCGAATGACTTCTGAGCTGATCCCCCGTTTCTGCAAATAGAAGACCGCAGCGGTCGCGCAACGTCTGGCCCAGGGGAGAGCGAATGTTTTCTTTTCCGGCTCTTTTGATACCTGTATTTCTGCCGTACTTCGGTAAGCCGGTTCCTGTGGGATTTCGCCACCTACCAGAGCATGAACCGCATCCACAAGACCATATCCCCGAATCTGGATCAGGTAGTCCAGCGCATTGATACTCCGTCCGCGGCTGTTCCAGTACCAGTACCTTTTCCCGGTCACATATACCAGACTGTCATGCTCCTTATGCCGGAA
Source organism: Blautia faecis (assembly GCF_027662325.1). Classification (NCBI taxonomy): domain Bacteria; kingdom Bacillati; phylum Bacillota; class Clostridia; order Lachnospirales; family Lachnospiraceae; genus Blautia; species Blautia faecis. The sequence continues at coordinate 9,770 of NZ_JAQDKY010000009.1, forward strand.
ATTAGGTCCATCCTGTTTCAGCACGCCGGGTTCATGGAATTGCAGGTAAGTAAACAAGTCAGCTTCCCGCGCTGCCTGAATCTGTTCTTTGGTTACGCCGGGCATAGTACCGGCACAGTGTTTCTTTTCATTGTGCTTTGCCTCCTTCCTGTGATGAAATGAAAAAAGACACCCAAAGGTGCCTAACAGCCGTACAGGTCGTGATTGACCTCGGCACGGTAATAGCTGTCCATTGTAGCCGGGGCATTATACAGCGCCGCCAGCAGATACGCTTTGATGTTTCCGACCTTCGTTGTGTTCTTGTCGATACAGTCAAAGACATACTCTAAGTGGCCGGAATTGATCTTCAGGAACCGGCTCTTGACGATTTCCCTCGGAAAATCATCTCCGGCAATGCGAATGTAAGGGCGTTTCGACAAAATCACTTCAAGCATAAGTTCAAGGGCTTCATCCAAACGTTCCCTGCCATACCGTAAGACCAGTAAGTCATATTCAATATTTTCTTTGATGATTTCACGATAGGCTTCTATCAGCTCTATCCGATCCATCCCATCCGTGCGGTTTGCCGCTTCCGGCTCTGCCGGATAGATTGATGGATAAGTTATTGATTTATCTTTTTTTGATTTTTTTGTTTTTAATGGATTAGTATTTAATTGTGCCGGATTTTCCTGTTCAGGTTCCGCCTGTTTAGGTTTTGCCTGTTCTGGTTTTACCTGTCTTGGATTTTCCCGTTTAGGTGAAAGCCCTGTGTTTTCGGTACTTACAGGCTGCTCATGGATCGTATATTCAATGTCTCCCAACTGCCCGTTATCATAGCGGAGGCGCTGTCTGGTGAGATAACCATGCCGCTCCAGTTCCTTCAGGGCAGTAGTGATAGAATCCACACCATCCTTGCAGATATGGGCGAGTCCCTTTGTGGTATAATCCCAATCTTCCGGCAGCGACAACATAAGTGATAAAAGCCCCTTTGCCTTTAAGGACAACTCCGTATTGCGCAGATGGTGATTGCTCATTATCGTAAAGTCCTTTGTTTTCTCTACACGGAATACTGCCATTGTACCGCCTCCTTTCTTCGACTATTCCGTTACAAGGCATGATCCCTGCGGTCATAATGGAGATGACCGTCAGAGACCTTCGCATGGTTTTTCAGTTTCACTTCGCCCCGCTCCTGGCTCTCTAAAAATTTCTGATAGCCGGCATCTGTAAGGAACAAGCGCATCTTATCGCCTTTGTCGCCAACAGGGGAATCGTAAGACAATACATCAAAGACGATCATGTGCTTTACTTCTGGATCAAAGCGTTCAAGTGCCATGATGTCATGCCCCTTCAATTTTTCTGCCCCTGATTGTTGTCTGGCCTCGGCGATCTTTTCTCTAATCGTCCGGGCTGGATAGGGCAGACGGTAATTCTTCTGAATATCTTTTACCAAGTCCATGCACTCTGCATTTGACAGAACACGAAGTTTTGCCATAAGACCTTCTGCCGCCTCCCGCTGTTCGGAATTATTTGAATACCGCACGGTCATATAAAGTTCATTCAGGATCTTTGTCTGATAATCGCCCTCCACTTGAAAGAGCAGCTTTTTTTCCATTTCGTTTAATTCCATGTGGATCTCCTTTCTCTCGAAAATGAGTATGAAAAAAGGGCGTCCACCTATAAAAGTGAAACGCCCACGGCAACCAGCGGTCAGACATAAAGCCGGACCGCTGGCACTATTAAATTTTGTCGTTAATAAAACAGCCTCCTTTTTTCTTTATAGTTTTCGTCAATTTTCAACTTGGAAAAGGAATTGAATAAAAGACGACAAACGCTCAAACCCCTTGAAAATAAAGGCTTTTTCTGTTTGTCGTTATTATACCGTAACGGCACAGCCATGTTTCCCTGCTGATTAATATGGGATTTACAGCTCTTGCAATCGGGAAACGTGTAGGGCATTCTGCGGAAAAGATCACTTACCGGTATACACATTTATTCCCATCCGTGCAGACAGAGATGGTAGACCGATTGGATCAGGAACGGATGGATGTAATGTTCGAGACTGAAGAATTTACGAAGTAGAGGAGGAAAACAGATGTCAGCAAAAAACAGGGACAATCAGGGACGTTGGAGGAACAAGACTGTAGCTTTCCGGGTATCACCGGAAGAGGATGAATTGATTGAAACGCTGGTCAGATTATCCGGACTTACGAAGCAGGAATATATTGTCCGGCGCCTGCAGGAAAAAGAAATTGTCGTAGTAGGGAATCCAAGAGTGTATAAAGCACTGAAAATGGAACTGACAAAAGTTCTGGAGGAGCTTCAGCGCATCAAAGGAGGTGAGGAAGTACCAAAAGATTTATTGGATGTGATTAAACAAATTACGGTAACGATGAAGGGAATGAAAGATGGACAGTAAAAAGCCTTTAAGTGTCGGCAAACACCTAAAGGCAGGGATTTGGTAGAATACTCAAACCAAAACTTTCTATGGGTATTCTATCAAAATCTCCTGTTCCTTTCAACGGGAAAATAAGGAGGAATGGATGGAAACAAACAGATTAGTGACACAGAAAACAGAAACAAAAAGGATGCAGCCGGATCTAAAGTTGATAAATATGGAAACGGTAGAGGTGGAACAGATTGAATGGCTGTTTTACCCGTTTATCCCTTTTGGAAAAGTAACGATTATTCAAGGAGATCCCGGTGAAGGCAAGACCACGATGGTGCTTCAGATCATTGCAAAATTGACCAGAGGAGAAAAGATTCTGCCGGAGCAGGAACAGAAAACCGAGGAAAATAGTGGAGCAGAAATGGTTGTTGATTCTGATTTAAAATTATCGGAAAGTCCGATGGAGCCTGTGAATGTTATTTACCAGACTGCAGAGGATGGACTGGGAGATACGATTAAGCCGAGGCTTCTGGTAGCTGGTGCAGACTGTTCCAGAGTGATGGTCATTGATGACCGGGAGCAACCACTTACTATGCTGGATATCCGACTGGAGGAAGCTATTATGCAGACAAAAGCCCGTCTGGTGGTTTTAGACCCGATACAGGGGTTTCTTGGTGCAGAGGTAGATATGCACCGGGCAAATGAAATCCGCCCGTTAATGAAACGTGTGGCGGTGCTTGCAGAGAAATATCACTGTGCAATCATTCTGATTGGGCACATGAACAAAAACAGCAACGGAAAGTCTTCCTACCGTGGTTTAGGTTCTATAGATTTTCAGGCGGCAGCCAGAAGCGTGCTAATCGTGGGGCGAATTAAGGATGAACCGGAAATCCGTGTGGTATGTCACGTGAAAAGCTCCCTTGCACCGGAAGGAAAGTCCATAGCATTCCGTCTGGATAAGGAGACGGGTTTTGAATGGATCGGGGAATATGACATCAGCGCAGATGATCTGCTCAGTGGTGACAGCAGAGGGCAAAAAAGCCGGAAAGCGAAAGAGTTCTTGATGGAGATACTGGCTAACGGTGGTATGGCTCAGAGAAAGATTGAAGAAGCTGAAAAGCGTGGGATTAAGAAGAAAACACTGCGAAATGCAAAACTGGAACTGGAGATTAATTCTGTAAAACGTGGCAATCAATGGTTCTGGATGTTGTCAGAATAAAAGGAAGATGGCAAGATGACTATTTCTTAAGAACAGGGCATCTTGCCACCTTGAAAGGAGCAAGCAATGAAAAATGTACAGATTCCACAGGAATTATTTATGAAACTTCTTCGGTATCATCTGCTTGACGATGATAGCTGCACGGAAGAAGTGAAAAACGGATTGGAGCAGAAAATGAATGCTATGGTGGAACGGGAATTATATACGAGATCCAAAACTGCCCCGACGGAGGAGGAACGAGAAAAAGCCCGGCAGGAGTATCTGGACAGGCGTGGAATACCGGAGGATTTCCGTTGGTAGTTTTTTCTTGACTACGATAGGACAGGGGCGTGGCACGCTCCTGTATCGTTGGCAGACAAGGAAAAGCTGCAGATGTGAAGATGGAAGTTTTTGGCATTGCGGAAAGGGAGCCCCGTTTCAGGGCATCCTTAGCGACTGATTTTGAGTTTAATCCGATTGGAAAGGAGACTGGAAATGAGAGAAGGTAGACTTGGGTACAACAGTAACAACGGAAGATACGGTATCTTGTCATCGGACTTATGGATTGATACCGGATTGCACTGTGGGGAATGCCTGCAGATTTTGATGGATGGCAAACGGGTAGAGACCCGGATGGAAATGGATGCTGCCCGGAACTGGTATCTGGTGGGGACACCTTACCGTGGTGATCTGGAATATATCCGGGCGAGGATATAACTGGGCACAGCTATACCGACAGAAGGGAGGAAAAGCTCCCGGCAGGGCGCAAGGGTACTTTTGATGGACGGTACGGCTGTCGAAAGTGCTTTTGCGTTACTTTTGACAAAAGTAACAAAACCGCCGTATCCGGCGCAGATTTCTTTTTGCCGTATCTGGCATTTTTATAAGCGAGGGGGGGGGTGAGAATAGTGGAAATGAAAAGGACGATCAGCGGTATGATTGGAAAAGGTTCTATCGCCCACAATGAGAGAAAGTTTATTGCAGAAAACGTAGATGCTGCCCGGACAATCCGAAACGTGGTATTGCAGTCAGAGAATGTGAAGGACGTCTATCATGAATTATTTGATGAAGCAATTGAACGGTACAACGCAAAACAAAAACGGAAAGACAGGAAAATTGAAGATTATTATGAGCACATCCGAACTGGGAAACAGGAGAAAGTTTTCCACGAAGCAATTTTTCAAATTGGGAATAAAGACGATACCGGGTGCTTAAGTAGAGAAGGGCAGATTGCCAGACTGGCATTACTGGATTTTGCAAAAGATTTTCAGAAGAGGAACCCACAGTTCCGGGTATTCGGTATATATCTACATATGGATGAGGCAACACCACATCTTCATATTGATTTTGTGCCGTATGTAACTGGAAGTAAACGAGGGCCGGATATCAGAGTATCCATGAAACAAGCACTGGCATCCAGAGGCTTTGTCGGAAAGGGCAGGGAAAATACAGAATATAATCAGTGGATGGAATCGGAGAAACAAGAGCTGGCGAAGATCGCAGAAAGATATGGGATGATCTGGGAGCAAAAAGGTACACACCGGGAGCATCTGGATGTCTTAAATTTCAAAAAGGAACAGCGTGAGCAGGAAGTGGCAGCTCTGGAAGAGCAGAAAGCACAGCTACAGAAGGAAACGGCTGCATGCCATGAACTGGCAGATAATCTCCATGAGGAATTGTTGCAGACCGGGAATGAACTGCAGAAAAAGAAGGCAGAGCGTGCCAAGGCAGAAAAAGCAGCAGAACAGGCGAAAGCAACTGCCGATAAATATGAGAAAAGTCTGAAACAGGCAAAAAATATTGCAAAAGATATCCAGAAATATGCCGGTGAATTCTCGAAACCGGTTGATGAGGTACTTCCAGAGGCTGGGATGCTGGAAAGTGCCAAGAGTTACCGGGATAAAAAGGCATATCCGGTAATCAGTGAACTGAAAGATCTGCTGTATGGTTTGTATCTGAAATATATTCAAATAAAAGAGCAGTTAGATCAGGTTGTTTATAAGTATGACAGGTTGAAAAATTCTAATCAAATATTAGCGGAGCAGAAACAGGAATTGATAAGTGAAAATGCTGTTCTTCGGGAAGAAAAAGAAGATTTTTGGAGATTAAAAAGGGCAGTTGGAGAAGAACGTTCCGAATATCTCATTCAAAACGAAAGAAGCCGGGAAATAGATGAGGGGAACAGACGAAAAGTAAATAAGCGGTCGTATGATCTGGACGCAAGATAAGGAGGATTGACGCTATGAAAAAACATATTTACGATGATAAGAGTGGTCTGGGCTATACACTGTAAGGGGATTATTATCTGCCAGATTTGGAATTGCCTGAGGACGAAGAAGCACATTATGGGAAGTATGGAATACTCCGGAAAACTTATCTCAAGGAGCATAGAAAACCGTACTATCAGATGTTTATGTTGCAGGGGAAGCTTAATAAACATCTGAACAGGGTAGATCGGGAAGCGCATGAGCGGATGGAGGTACTGGTAATGCAAATGGCAGAAAAGCAGGGAGTTACGGAACCGTTGAAGGCAGAACAGCCGAAGCTTTGGATACGGAAGATGAATGGGATAAGGACTGCAGCAGAGGAAATGGTGCTTACAGAGATTATATATGGGTAAGAAGTAAAAAAGAAAGAGTATCATTGTTTTTATCATTAGCAGATGAGGAGTTCTTTTTATTTCTATTATGGAAAGTTGACTTGACATTTTTGGGTAATCATGTATAATCAAGATACGGAAAGTTAACTTTCCGTGAATGAGAAGGGGATGAGAAAAGCATCAATGAAAAACAGATTAGAAGAATTAAGAAAGGAAAGAGGAATTAAGCAACAAGAATTAGCGTCTGCCATGGAAGTTTCAAGACAGACCATTGGCTCCTTGGAGAATGGAAGATACAATCCGTCCATTTTGTTAGCCTTTAAACTTGCCAGGTATTTTGGTATGAGTATTGAAGAAATATTTATATATGAGGAGGATAAACATGAAGAAAAGTGATAAAATCATGTTAGCAATTTATATTGTTATTGGTATAGCTTTAGTAATTATTGGAGTTACTATTCAAGTAGATTACTATTCCTCAATGATTTTTGCCATGGGATTCGCATTGATTTTTAGCAGCATTATGCAGTTAGTGAGACATTATCACCATACAAGACCAGAAAATGTAGAGGAATATCGTAAAAAAGTACGCCAACAGGAAATTAATTTAAAGGATGAAAGAAAGGTACAGCTTCGTAATCGTGCGGGATATATATCATGGGCAGTTACTATGGTGGCGTGTTTTATTGCTTCGTTTATAGCTGCACTATTTCGTGCAGGTACTTTGATCGTATGTATTCTTGCCGGTGTTGCAGTTGCAGAGTATATATTAGCTACGATTATATATCGTTATTTGTGTAAAAAGATGTAAATAACAATGTTTTATCTAGATAAATATAATCAAGAATGAATCTTTGATGTTTTGATTGATTATAATTGGTGAATTCCTTGTCGGGATATTATTGAAGAATTGATGGTTACTATTTGAAAAATAAGAAAGCTGTAAAATTTTAAGTTGAATTTTACAGCTTTTTCGCATATAATAAATATAGAAAAAAACAGTGCATCAAGAAAGGAGACCGGTCTATATGGCGAATATTTTACCAGTATCTGATTTGAGAAATTATAATGAAGTTTTAAAAAATTGCCGGACTGGAGAGCCGGTGTTTTTGACGAAAAATGGCAGAGGGCGTTTTGTAGTGCTTGATATAGAAGATTATGAGCGTGATCGTGCAGAGAAAAAGCTATTAATGAAGCTGCAGGAGGCAGAGGAGGCAGTCAAAGACGGCGAAGGCTGGCTTAGCTTGGACGAATTAAAAGCACTTGTGGGGGAGTAAACTATGCTGAAATTACGAATCAACCCATTGGTTGCAACGGATTTAAAAGAAATTCGTGATTATATCGCTGAGGATAATGCAGAATATGCTGCAAAGACGATCAAAGAAATTTACGGTAAATTTGAAAATATTCAAATGTTTCCGGGGATAGGTGCAGATCTCTCCAAAAGAGTTAGTTTCCGAACAGATTACAAGTATGCGGTTTGGGAGAATTATGTGATCATCTATAAAGTGGGGGAAGAGTATGTAGAGATTTACCGGGTGGTAAATCGGTATCGGGATATTACGAGGATTTTTGATTAATATATTATCATTAAAACCAGGAGAAATTGTATGATAGAAATAGATAATAGAAATATATTTTTTGACAAATTAAAAACAGGTATTAATTTATTTACAGGAGCGGGATTTTCGGTATTAGAATCTCCATCGGGAAATAGATTACCAGTAGCGAGTGAATTATGTGGGGATATTTGTACAAAATTTAAATTGGATGCTTCGTATTCTCATGATCTTGAAAAATTATCTTCTATTCTAAAAAGAAATTGTAAGAAGGAATTTCAAGATTATCTTAGGGAAAAATATATGGTTCAGGACTATAATGAATTATATGATGTGTTAAATAAAATCAATATTTCAAGTATTATAACAACAAATATTGATAACCTAATTTACTCTGTTATGGATAAAAGTAGTAGATATTATCTAAATAGTGTTTCGCATTATGGACCGACTAAAAAAGATGGATATTCAATTGAATACATACCTTTGCATGGGGATGTTTTAGACCTTGATTCAGAATTGTATTTTGGTAAATTTGAACTTTGTAATGTAAGTAATCAAAAGCCGGGCTTGTTTTCTATGATGGAAAGTGCATTGTTGCGTAAACCGACAGTATTTTGGGGATACGGTTTTCATGACGGGAGCGTTTCAGGTGTGCTTGATAGAGTGTTAGAAGATGGAAGACAAGATGTTTGGATTCAGTTAAAACCTGGTAGTGCTGATATACAATATTTTAGAGATTTGGGATGTAAGGTTATTATTGGTGACACAGAAGCACTTTTAAAAGAGATAAATGAGGAATTGGGCAAAACGAAAGATAGTAGTTCTACAGAAAGAAAAGGAGAGAGTCATTTCTGGAAAAAGTATGCTGTTCCAAGTATTAATCAGGTTGAGAGTTTGCCAATTAGTGATTTTTATAGAGAGGGAAAGACGCATTGGTATTATGCCCTGACTGAAAAAGCCTATTTAACACAATGTGTGAATACTATTATTGATGCTGCATTGGGAAATAAAAATGTTATTGCTGTAGGTATTCCGTTGGGTGGTAAAACTATGATGTTAATGCAAGTTGCATGTAAAATAGGAAAACCAACGTATTTTGTAGAAGATTTAAATGAAGCTAAAGCAAAGTTACTATGCAACAATGCAATTAAAGATAAGCAAGAATTTATTATTTTGGTAGATAATTGTTCAGAGGATATGGTAGCATACAAGATGTTAGCAGAATGCTCTTATATTAGAACAGTAGCAACCAGTGATGACTTTATGTTTGAGTCATCAAAACATATTTTAGAACGGGTGTCTTATAAAAAAATAAATATTCCAGATATTGAATATAATGAAGCTCAAAGAATATTTTCTAATATTCCGGAAGACTTAAGAAAAGATGAGTTTAAATACAAACAAAATGATAATGATAAATATTCAATATTAGAACTGATATCTGCAAATGTAAAAGGAGTAATTTCGAAAAAGAAAATAGAGCAGTCATTGACAAGGGTTAAAATTCAGAATGAGGAAGCTTTTGAGTTAATATTACTTACAGCGTATCTTATTTATAATAAGTCTGCCTTAACAACGGATGTACTTGTTGGATATTTTAACTCAACGGACATAAATTCTATAAGGCATAAAATTGAGATTGTGCAATCATATTTATCGGATTTGAATGTTTCTATTGATGAAGATATTGATGATCAAGATTATTATACATTAAGATCATCTATGTTTGCAAAATATACTCACAATGTGGCTTCTTTAAAGTTTAAAGAGGATTATGGAAGAATAATTAAAAAATTTATAAAAAAAGTTTCGCCATGCTATATATATAAAGATTATGTTTTTAAAAGAACGGCATATGACGCAGGTTTGTTCTATGATATTTTTTCTGATGAAGGAGATGCTGCATACGAGGAAGTGTATAAAAATGATCCGAGTGCATATACATTGCAACAATGGGCATTATATAAAGCTAAAACAAAAAGATTCTCCGAAGCATTTTCAGACATTGATAAAGCAATTCATTTACAGCCTAATAATTTTAGCGTTAAAAATGCACGTGCAATTATATTGTTTGAAGCCAATAGGGATAAAATAACTATGGAAGCTAAGAGTGCATTAATGGAAGCGATGAGCATTCTGGATAAATGCTATAATAGTGATAAACGTAAAATATATCATGCTCAGAAGTATGCAGAATTTGCACTTGTGTTTTTGGAAAAATATGAAGAAAGCATATATATTGAGCAAGCTTTTTCTTGGTTGGAGGAATTGATTAAAAAAGAAGAATCAATGAGTAAAAAAACAATAGGTCTTTATGAACAATTAAAAGTAGTTAGATAAAAGATTATTTGTTGGTAATGAAAGACATAGAAATATTGACATATGATAACATTTCCATGATAATAATATGATAACACCAGTCGGTACAGCCCATAGGATTAAGACAGTTGGACAAAAATAAAACCAAATAGAACCGAAACACCTATACAAAACTGTATAGAATTAATTTCGAATTTGCGAGTTTGAATAAAAAAGTGAAATAAACAAAAAAGCGAAATTGGCTGTAGGATAGAATTCCTGCAGCCTCTTTTCGTGCAAAAAATAGTAGCTTTTACAGATTAGGACTGGTCGACTGGCCAACGTCTTGATACAATGTAATCGGTGAAACAATCCGCAAGTATCGTAGTCGGGGACTTTTGCCTCCGACATTATATATAAGTAACCCCATGTATGAAAAGAAGGAGAGGCCTCATGCAGGTATCAGATAAATTAATCAAACCACTGACAGAAGCGAAATATTTAAATGCAGATAATGTAAGCAGATATCGCTGTATTATGCGTATTTTTTTTGAACATTACGAGAAACTGAAATACTGGCTGTACCAGGAAGAGGTTTACGAAGAAATGATAAAGGATCCTTTTTTTGCAGATTACAGACCAGAGCAGTGTCAACAGGATCTTACAATGTTGACAGAATGGAAGAATCTGAATACGATCCAGGATACGAAAAAGGTGGCATCCATTGAAGAATTTAAGAACAAAAAGTACCGCTATCAGATGACGGAATATAGTGTAGAGATAGAACGTCTGGTGCTTAGACTTGAGAACCTGTTCATTGAAGGTGCATCCCTAGAACCCACATTATTGGAGCGGATACGAAGAGGTATAGAACGGTTTCCGGAGATTGTGGAAAGAGATAAAAATGAAGTATATACCTGGTGGACAGATCTGAATAATGATTTTGTACGCCTGAATCAGAATTATCAGGACTATATCAGAGATCTGAACAGTGTGCGGGCAGAAGAAATGATGCATACGAAACAGTTTCTGGTGTTTAAAGACCGGTTGATCGAATATCTGCGCAGCTTTATTAAGGGATTACAGAGAAATGTAGGTGTGATAGAAGAAAGCTTATGCATGCAGAAGGAAGAGATGAAAAATCAGGTATTTGAAAAAGTAGTTGATTATGAATTGTCGATACCGCGAATGGATGTGGAAGTATCGAAGGAAATGATCTGGCAGAAAGTAAAGGGCCGTTATCAAAGTATCTATGACTGGTTCGTAGGAAAGGAAGGTCAGGAGAATGAAGCGGGAAAGCTTTTTGATGCGACAAATGACATTATTCGCAGGATCACAAGATATGCAGCGCAGTTAAGTGAAAAGAATGCATTGGGGGCTAACCGAAAAGAAGAATACCGCAAGGTGGCAGAATTATTTTTGCAATGCCAGGATATGGAAGAAGCCCACAAAATGTCTGCAATGGTATTTGGCATGGAGTGCCCGCAGCATATTGCCGGAGATCTGGTACGTGAAACGGATAGTATGAATATCGGAGTATATGAAGAACAACCCATGGAAATCAGTTTAAAGCCAAGGATACGCACATACAGGGAGAAATCCAGAAGAAGTGCGATCCGCGAATCAGCAGAGCAAAAGCAGGAAACAAGACGTAAAATGCTGGAAAAACAGAGAGAAGAAATGGAAAAACTGCAGGCGTTAGAAGTGAATGGAAGGATTCATTTTGGAGAATTACCGGTACTGGAACCAAGAATCAGGGAGATCCTTTTGAAATGGCTGTCAGATGCCATGGAATCTGCGGATTTTTCTGCAAGAACGGATGATGGAAGAAGATATATATTAGACAGAAGCCGGGCAGATGAGACCTGTGTTGTGCATTGTCTGGATGGTAATTTTACTATGCCTGATCTGTCAATTGTATTTCAGGAGGAAACGTGATGAAGGAACTGGAGATCCTGTTAAATAAAAGATGGGTATTAAAATCCAGAGATAAGGAAACCTATTATAAATTAAGAGATGCCCTTGGAGAACTGCGTAAATTTACTACAGAGAAAATGGGCTGCCAGATCATTGATAATTCACTTCTGATAAAGATGGAGAAGATTCCGGTGATACCAGAAAGCTTTATGGGGATTCAGAAATTTTCCTCAAAAGAAGAATATGCCTATCTCTGTATTTTGCTGATGTTTCTGGAAGACAGAGATGCACAGGAGCAGTTTATCATATCACAGCTGACGGAATATATTACAGCAAATCTGCCTGGGGAAATCTCTGACTGGACATTGTATACGAACAGAAGAAAGCTGATTCGTGTAATGAGATTTGCAGAAGATCAGGGGCTTATTGGAGTTACAGATGGAAAAGACGAGGCATTCATGGACGATGAAGGAGGAGAAGTGCTTTATGAAAATACAGGGGCATCCAGATATTTTATGAAGAGCTTTTCAAAAGACATTATGGAATATACGAAACCGAAAGATTTTCAGGAAAGTGACTGGTTTGAAGTGGATGAAGACCGAGGCTTTGCAAGAAGGCACAGAGTCTATAAAAGACTGATCTTTGCACCTGGTATGTATAAAGAGGATGGCTCATCGGAGGATTTTGAATATCTGAAATATTACGGACGCAGATTAAGCGAAGAACTGGAGCAGATATTTGACTGTCATGTGCACATTCATAAGGGAAGTGCATATCTGCTGTCGGGAGACGACTGCAGAATGGGAACAGTATTTCCTGGTAATAATTCCATTTCAGATATTTTGCTTTTGTGCTTTCGTGAAATACGCAAGAAGATTGAGAGTGGCCAATGGAAAAACGGATTGGATGAAACCTGTCTTATAGATGGGATTGAATTTGAAAATATGATAAAAGAAATGAAACAGGAATATGGAAGTGGATTTTCGAAAAATTATCGCGAGATGCCGGAAGGGGAATTTGTAAAAAGTGTGTTGGATGAGATGGAGTTGTGGATGTTCATAAGAAAAGAAGAACTCGCTCATCAGATAAAAATATGTCCGCTCACCGGAAAAATACAGGGAAGCTATCCGGAGGATTATATGGGAGGAAGAAATGATGAATAGCAGATGGCAGGCAAATAAGATCGGACTGATTAATTTCTGGTATTATGACGAACAGGAATTCCCGTTTGTGAAGGGAAGAATGCTCCTTCGAGGTTCAAACGGATCGGGAAAATCAGTAACTATGCAGAGTGTGGTGCCTCTTCTTCTGGATGGAAATATGAGCCCGGAACGACTGGATCCCTTCGGTTCCAGGGACCGTAAGATGAGCAGCTATCTTCTGGAAGAAGATGACGGACGTGAAGAACGCACAGGCTATCTGTATCTGGAACTTAAAAGACAAAACAGTGATACATATTTGACCATCGGAATGGGTATCCGCGCAAGAAGAGGAAAGAATCTGGATAAATGGTATTTTAGCCTGACCGATGGAAGACGTATCGGTAAGGATTTCTTTTTATACAAGGATTCAGGAGAAAAGGTTACACTTTCCAAAAAAGAGCTGGAAAACAGGATTGGGGATGGCGGCCGTGTTATTGACAGACAGGTTGATTATATGGAATATGTGAACCGTCAGATTTTTGGATTTGAGACAACAGAAGAATATAAGGAAATGATAGATCTTTTGATTCAGCTGCGTACACCGAAGCTTTCCAAGGATTTTAAGCCATCTGTAATCAATGATATTTTAAGTGATTCCCTTCAGCCCCTGTCTGATGATGACCTGCGTCCTATGTCGGAAGCCATTGAAAATATGGATACCATGACCATGAATCTGAAAAACAGAAAAGAAGCCAGACAGGCAGCAGAAAAAATCCAGGCAGTATTTTCAAAATATAATCAGAAATTATTATATGAAAAAGCAGAACGCTGCGAACAGGCTGGGCTAAAATTGGAAAATGCAAGGACACAGCAAAAAGAACAGGAGAAAAAGCTGTGTGAATGCAAAAAGAAGATTGAAGCTCTGAAAATAGAACATCAGGAGTTGGATGCGAAACGTGAATCCATGGAGAAAGAGAAAGAATCTCTGAACAAAAGCGACGCGGTAGCATTGAAGCGAAGAGAAGCGGAGCTGATTACAGAATTAAACGGACAACAGAAAAACCTGGGAGAAAAGCAGAGATTCCTGGAGCAGAAACAGACTCAATATCAGGATGCACAGAATCAGATTAAAACAGAAGAAGACAGGAAATATGAGAAAGAAAAAGAACTGGAAGAGCTTATAGAAGAGATGCAGGATGAGGCTGATACCATGGCCTTTGAAGAGCATGCATTTATGAAGGAAGAGCTGGAAAAACATCCGGAAGAACCATACAAATTCAATTTACACCAGCAGCAATTTGATAACACAAAAGAAAAAATTAATGAGGGAACAGAGATACTGGCAGAGACAGATCGTCTGGAAAGACAGAAGGATGATCTGATAAAAGAAAGAGAAAGACGGATTCGTGAACTGGATACTCTTCAGAGAAAAGTGTCAGAACTGGAATCTGTATTTGTGCAGACACAGAATGAATGGAAAGAAGCATTGTATCAGTGGAACGGTGCAAACCAGGAGCTGGCATTAGAAAAAGAATTATTAAGAGAATTAAGTATATTTGCCGAAACGTATAAGGAATCCTCTGATTTTGCCGAGGTTCGTCAGAGGATTGCAGATGTATGGATCAAGAAAAATGGGGAAATCGAATCTGAACTTTCGGTAAATGATACAGAGAGCCAAAATACAAAAAAAGAGTTGGAAGAAGTAAGGGCAGATCTGGCCGAATGGGAGAATCAGAAAGAACCACAGCCGGAACGTTCAGAGGCAGTCATATGTAACCGCAAGAGACTGGATGCTCTTGGAATTCCATATCAGGAATTTTACAAGGTTATAGAATTTGGAGATAATCTGGAAGAAGAAGCCTGTAACCGTTTGGAAGAAGCTTTATTAAAGATGGGAATTCTGGATGCACTGGTAATAGATGAGCAATACAAAGAGCAGGTTTTGAAAACAGAACAAGGATGTGAAGATCATTATCTGTTTATCTGCAAGAACAGTCAGAAGAATCTGCAGCCAGACAGAAGTCTGTTGGATGTATTGGAACTGAATGAAGAAGTGAATGACATATTTTCCAATCAGCGTCTCACCGGAATCCTGGGAAGCATTGCATATGATAGTGAGAGCTTGTTTACCGTTGCAGAAGATGGAACCTACGGAATGGGAGTGCTTGCCGGAACTGTAACAGGAGAATATGAGGCAGGATTCCTTGGAACAAAGGCCCGTGAAAAACACAGACAGGCAAAGATAGAAGAGTGCAGACAGAGAATCACAGAGTTGGAAACTGCATTACAGCAGCTGGAGGAACTGCATAGAAAGCTGTCTGACAGAAAAGCTATTCTCAGAAAAGAATACGAGAATCTTCCGAAAGACACAGACATGAGAGAAGCCCTTCGGATGCTGCAAGCCGAGGAACGAGAGTGCGAACAGCTGAAGCGCGAGAGTGATAAATTGGAGTGTCAGATCCGTGAACTAGTGGAGATACTGAAAGAAAAGAAAAAGAAAGCACTGGAAATTGCAGAAGCATTATATCTGACCTGTTCTTATGATATATTTAAAGAAGCAAAAAAAGCAGCAGAGGAATATGGAAAGCATTTGATCAGCCTGATTGCCGCACACGAAATGTATCTTAGAAGTCTGATGTATCTGAGAGAGCGAAAAGAACATCTGGAAGATCTGGATGCAGATATGGAACAGATACGGTATGATCTGCAGGAAATTCAAAAAGAAATCAGGAGAAAGACAGAAGAACAGACTTCCATTCAGGAACAATTGCGTCTGACTGATTACGAAGAAATTAAAGAACGGCTTGATGCATGTATTAACTGGCTGCAGGATTATCCGGAGCAATTACGTGTATGCGTAAGCAGACAGACACATGAAGAAGACGAAGTGGGACAACTGACACTGCGTTTAGACGAAAACAAGAAGAAAATTGAAGAATATGAAAAGAAAACGAAATATTTTTCAGAATGCTATGATATGGAAAAGGCTTTGCATTATGTGGAAATACCAAAAGAGATACCGGAAGATGCCGCACATATCAGAAGTTATCTGGAATCAGATGTAAAAGCGCTGGATAAAGACAGTGTGATCCGCGATCTGAATAAGGTATATTTTGAAAACAGAGGCTTTCTTACAGACTATCATTTAATGCAGAATGAGTTGTTTACGGAAGAAGAACAAACGGAATTTCCTGCAAAACGACTGGACATTTCGGCCAGATATCAAGGCGTAAAGATATCATTTGCCAGTCTTCTTTTGCATCTTGAAGAAGACATTACAGAGCTGGAGAATCTGATCAAAGATGGAGACCGGGAGTTGTTTGAAGACATTCTTGCCAATACGGTAAGCAGAAAAATCCGTGGAAAGATTAACGGTTCCAATACATGGGTACAGAAAATGAATTCCCTGATGAACGGTATGAATACCTCCAGCGGATTAAAGCTTAGCCTTAGATGGCGAAGTAAGACTGCAGAACAGGAAGACCAGCTGGATACGAAAGAACTGGTAGAATTACTGAAGAAAGATTATCGGCTGATGAGTGAAGATGAGGCAGCCAGATTGTCTGCCCATTTCCGTTCCAAAGTGGCAGAGGCACGAAGAAATGCGAAAGACAGTGCGGGAATGATATCCTTCTATCAGATCATGAAGGATACGCTGGATTACCGTAAATGGTTTGAATTCCAGCTGTTTTCCCAGAAAAACGGGGAACGTCAGAAGGAGCTGACAAATAGTGTATTCGGAACCTTCAGTGGCGGAGAAAAGGCAATGTCCATGTATGTACCGCTGTTTTCAGCAGTTGTGGCCAAGTATCAGGGAGGAAGAGAAGATGCACCGAGATTGATATCTCTGGACGAGGCATTTGCCGGAGTAGATAATAAAAATATTCGCGATATGTTCCGTCTGATGACAGAATTCCGGTTTGATTTTATTATTAACTCACAGGTTCTGTGGGGAGATTGTGATACGTTGGACGCATTGGCAATCTATCAGTTAATCCGTCCGGGAAATGCGAAATTTGTAACCGTTATGCCTTATTTATGGAATGGTCACAGGAAAGAATTGTTAGAACACGAGGAAGAAGTTGAACAGAGAGGAATAGAGCTTGGACAGGCAGAAGGAGTATAAATCTGAAAATAAAATGAAAGACTGTCTGGCTTATTTTCACCTGAGCCCGGTCTGGGAGAAGGTTCTGAAAGGCTTCCGGGAGAAATATATTTCTTACGGAAGGTTTGGTGGGAAAGTAATTCTGAAGAATCTGAAACCAACAGATATTGAAGAACTGGAAGGATTTTTTGGAAAATCTTTTCACAGTCAGAAAAGTGTAACGGTGTCAGCAGAAAAATTCAGACAGGCGCTGGAAACAAGCAGATATAAAGAGATAACGCCGGAATGCCTGTTGGAGAATTTTTTTGAAGAGCCACTGCTTGGAAGACAGGAGCAAAAATCCTTACGGGAACAGGAAAAAGAGCGTATATGGGATATTTTTCAGAGAGACTATGAAGGAACTTCTGTAGAGACAGCCTTAGAATCGTTGCGAAGCATTGTGAAAGACAACGGGAGTCAGGAACTGGCCAAATGGGACAAGATGCTGCGGCTTGGAGCAGAAATCTATAACAATCTGCCATATCGCAGCACAAAGATGTACCTTGCCGTATTTGCAGCTATGCGGACAGGCAATCCACATGCGTTTGATATTGGAACAGCAGATGGGAATTTTTTATATCAGATCATACAGATGGATTTGGAAATACGAAGAATTACAGTAGAGACATCTGCAATATTTCCTGCGTATAAGCGTCAGAAAAGTTATCTGCTGGCAGGAATCATGCTGGATGATGTTTCCAATTATACCATGCTGTATCAGGTGCAGGCTGTGAAAAAAGATGGAAATTATCATAAAGGTATGGCAGGTTTTGCGAAAGAACAGCATATTGTACAGGTTCCTCTTGCAGTGCTTACAGAATGGGATGCACTCTATTGTCCCCAAAATGAAATATATATTGTGGAAAATCCTTCGGTTTTTGCCATGCTTTGCGGAAAAGAAGAAACAGATCATAAGGAAAAAGCATATATGTGCATGAACGGTCAGCCAAGACTGGCAGGTTTGATGGCATTGGATTTACTTGCAAAATCCGAAACACGGATTTATTATGCAGGAGATCTGGATCCGGAAGGTGTGTTGATCGCACAGAAACTGTCACAGTATTATAAGGGCGAATTTTATTACTGGCATATGGAAGCCGCGGATTACGAAAGATGCAGATCCAAAGAGGTCATATCACCTAAGCGGCTGAAAATACTGGAACGAATAACGGATGAAAGGTTAAAGCCGGTGGCAGCGCTGATCGGAAAATACAGGACAGCCGGATATCAGGAGATGCTGGCAGAAGATATGCTATAGAAATCAGATGAAGATCTTTTGAATGAAAAGGAGAAGTTATGAAGACACGGAAACGAATTTTGTCAATTGTATTAACAATTGCAACACTGCTTCTGCTTGTACTGGATATTCCTGTGACAGCAGCTGGGACGAAAAAGGTAGACGTTTTGTTTACCCATGATACTCATTCCCATTTGGATAGCTTTTCAACAATTGTAGATGGACAGCAAAAAGAAGTTGGCGGTTTTGCGAAAATAAAAACCCTGATGGATGAAAAGAAGAAAGACAATCCAGATACCCTGGTATTGGATGGCGGAGATTTTTCCATGGGTACACTGATCCAGACCGTATATGATACGGAGGCAGCGGAGCTTCGAATGCTGGGATATCTGGGGTATGATGTGACTACTTTTGGAAATCACGAATACGACTACCGGTCAAAGGGACTGGCAAATATGCTGAAAGCAGCCATAAATTCCGGTGAGACAGTGCCGGAGATCGTAGTGTGCAATGTGGATTGGGATGCTATGGAGAAAGATGGCTTAAAAGATGGGCAGAAGCAGATCAAAGAAGCGTTTGAAGCGTACGGCGTGAAAGATTATGTTGTGGTTCAAAAGGGTGATACGAGAATTGCTGTGGTTGGTGTATTTGGAAAAGATGCCCTGGAATGTGCGCCTACATGTGAACTTCTGTTTAAAGATCCGGTAGAAGCAGTAAAGCAGACGGTAGCTGAGATTAAGAAAAACGAGAATGTGGATATGATCGCATGTGTGTCTCACGGCGGAACCTGGGAGGACGAGGATAAGTCAGAGGATGAAATCCTTGCAAAAAAGGTGCCGGATCTGGATCTGATCATCAGTGGACATTCCCATACAGAGCTGAATGAAGCCATTAAGCATGGGAATACATATATTGTATCCTGCGGTGAGTATGGGAGAAACCTTGGATCACTTTCAATGACACAGAAGGAGGACGGGCGTTGGGAAATGACTTCCTATGAGCTGATTCCTGTGTCTGATGAGATCAAGCCGGATCAGGAAACACAGAAACGGATTGATGAATTAATGGATACAGTAGACACCAATTATCTTGCAGATTTTGGGTACACCAGGGATGAAGTTCTGGCTCAGAACGATATTGAATTTAACAGTCTGGAAGAGATGGGAACAAAGCATGAAGAACTGAATCTTGGCGATATTATGTCTGATGCGTATGTATATGCTGTGGAAAATTCAGAGTATTACGATGGGAATCCGGTAGATGTAGCGGTTGTGCCAAGCGGAACGGTCCGTGACACATATACAAAAGGCAATATTACAGTAGAGGATGTTTACAATTCTTTTTCTCTGGGAATTGGAAAAGACGGTGTGGCAGGATATCCTCTTATCAATGCATATCTGACAGGAAAAGAATTGAAGCTGGCAGCAGAAGTAGACGCTTCTGTTTCGGATTTTATGACAACTGCAAGATTGTATTGCAGCGGACTGAATTTTACATATAATCCTCATCGAATGATTCTGAATAAGGTGACGGACTGTTATCTGACCAGAGAAGATGGAGAAAGAATTGAAATTCAGGATGATAAACTGTACCATGTTGTGACTGACTTGTATACAGGACAAATGCTTGGCTCTGTAATGAAAATGTCCTATAGTCTGTTGTCTCTTGAACCAAAGGATAAGAACGGAAATCCAATTGAAAATCTGGAAGATCAGGCAATCATGGAAGATGGCAGGGAATTGAAAGCGTGGGATGCTATTGCAAGATACATGCAGTCTTTTGAAGATACAGACGGGGATGGAATTGCTAATGTACCGGAATATTATGCAGTCACTCATAACCGTAAGGTTGTAGATGACAGCACAAATATTATTGATCTGGTGAAAAATCCCAATAGATTCTCAGTAATGATCGTGCTGATCTGCCTGCTCTTCCTTGTAATTATTATTCTTATTGTAGTCCTGATCCGAAAACTGGTCCGCAAGGCAAAAAAGAAAAGTATGTGATACTATCACAGAAATGGGGGGGAATAAAATCTGATATAATACTATAAACACCATAAAGTTACAAAAGGGGCTGTCAGGAAATAGACAGCCCCTTTTACGTTCAGAATCAATCTTCTTCCATCCATACCTTCATGGTTTTCAGAAGCTTTTGTTTCTCTGGAATACTCATTTTATGTACCTGCTCGGAAAGCTCGCGGTCCAGGGCAGTTTCACGGTATTCAGAATCAATTCTGCCAATCAGGGAATCCAGGGAGATGTTCAGCAGCCTTGCATAATAAATAAGGATACGCAGGGACATTGCAGTACGGTTATTCTCCACGTTGCTGATGTAGCCAGGAGTTACATTCAGAGCTTTGGCAACTTCTGCCTGGGTAAGCTTCATTTTGATTCGCAGTTCTTTCATTCGGGATCCTAAGTTTTCGTAATCAATCTGATTCATATTCGTTCTCCAATCTTTTTAACAGGTGCCGAACTGGCTTACCTGTGATTTTACACGCATTTAAGCTGCTTTCCAATTTGAACAAAATCTCCTGCAAATTCTGACGCACATCTTGCAGAAAACCCTTTTCAAACAGTTTCTTCAAACATGCTCTGGCAATCTATGGAACGGTTTCACCGCTTCCTGATTGCCTGCGGGTTCTTATATTATGGAACGACAGCTTCTTTATCCATAATATAAAGTATATAGAAAATATATGAAAAATGTAAGCTGTAAATTGTATGCTATTTATTTTATAGCTATATATCTGTTGTCGTTATTTTGACATTTCTGTCAGATACCCATATAATAAAAAGTGAAATTGGAAACAGGAATCGAACAGTTTGAGGTAATCACAAGATGCAGGATACATTTGAAATGCTGGAGGAGCTTTTGGAACAGGAGCAATTTGAATTGCTGTTTCCGAAAGAAAACGGAGCACAGGCTGAATGGGAATGTTATGAGACATATGAAAATAATGAGGGAAAACAGGGCGAAAAAGACAGCCTTGCCAGAGTGGGAAAAGAGAAAATTCCAGGTGATATCCGCCTTGTTTATTTGATGAATGATGCCGTAGAAAGCTTTCTCATTTTCCGGGATGCCAGACTTACAGGCTCTTATCTGGAGAATTATGAAGGCCCTCTGAAATCATCCTTAAGTCAGGAAGGGGATGAATATATACTGGTAGTATGGCAGGGGGAGAACGTAGTCACTCTGTTTTTCAGAATGCTGGATCTGGAGGTTTATCTTTATAACTATGGGGAGATCGGTCATTTCTGGGTACCTGGGTATGAATATCTGCGTCAGCTGGAATATCGGATCGCCATTGCAAGAGATAAGCTGGAATATCTGGGAGAAGAGTTTTGTACAGAAGAAGAAAGAGCACTTGTGCAGCTGGCGGACTTTCCACCGTTGAATTATTGTTGTTATCCGGCAGTGCCGAAACAGTATATTGTGCCAAAGGAAGACCCCTGGAAGCCGTCTGCAGCAGCATTTCAGGTAATGGAAGGGCTGGCAGAAGAAGCCCGGGATTTTTCTCTGCTTCGGTTGTTGCATGTTTATAAGAAATTTCCAGCTCCATTTATCGCCAGGATTTTTGCCAGGGCATTACACAAGAATAAGCATAGTGCAGTGATTGATCTTCTTACCGGAAAAATAAAAAGCGCAGCGGCGGCTTATCCTGACCGGAATTTTGGAAATGAGGCTGATCAGCAGCTAAAAAGTCTGCTGTCAAAAGCGGGAAAACTGCAGGAAAAACTGACCCGGGATGGAATCCATGCAGAGATATTAAGAGAAGAGCCCTTTACAACAGCCAGAGACAGCCTGGATTTTCAGGTTTTTCTCATGGTTTGGAAAAAGGACTGGCGGAATCGCAAGGTGGAAATCCGAAAACTGTGAGTAAGAAACTATCGTGCTTTAACACTTCTCAGAAAATAACAGATCGCCCACGCAATACTCATCCCCGCGGCGATTCCAAATGCGAAGAGAAAGGTATCTCTCCCATAGTTAAGTGCCTGCATGGGATTTCCCTCTACAATACTGCTCATGCAGTAATAAAGGGTACTTCCGGGAATTAACGGAATCACGGAAGTAACGAAAAAAGAAGTGGAAGTTTCCTTGCAGATTCTTGCCAGGATTTCCGCATACACATCTGCAATAAAACCAGCCAGCAGTGCCGGAAGAAAAACACTTCCCCACAGATTCTTCCCAAAGAGAAAGACCAGCCAGCTAAGAAAACCGCCGGCAGCAGCCAGAGGCAGATATTTGGTTTTCATGTGAAAAAGAAGACCAAAAGCCACAGATCCAATAGCTCCGGTAATCAGCTGTATAACCGTCATTGTGATCAAAGTCCAAACCTCCCAAAAAGAATAATTGCGCCCATAAAACCAAGCGCCAGTGCTGCTGCAAGAAGTAACGCGGCGATCAGCCTGATAATACCCGAAAGTGTATCACCAATGAGTACATCGCGGATCGCATTAGTTGACATAAGTCCTGGGATCAGAAGCATAATATCACCAATCATAATCTTATCCATGTGAAGGAAAGGACAGAGCAAAGTAAATCCGCAAATGGCGCAGCCTGTGAGAAAAGACGCTGCAAACTGGAAAGTAACCTCGTTCATACATACTGGTCTTAGATATTTTTGCAGGCTCCATATCAGGATTGCAGCAATGCCGGCAGTAATGGCATCCGGAATAGTGCCGCCGTAGAAAAGGGCAAAACTGCAGGCTGCAAGAACGCTTCCAAGCAGTTTCCAAAGAGGCTTAGGTCTGTTTGCATTGATCTTCTCAAATTCATTTCGCAGCTCCGCAGCAGAAACCGGATGGCTGCAGAAGCGACGGCTCAGGTCATTGAGCTGCTCCAGCTTGGTGAAATCATTCCCCCCACATTCATGAATGCGCCGTGTCTGCGTCCGTGCGCCATCTCCGGGAAATTCCATAGTAATAACAATGCTGGACGTGATGACGAAAACATTCATATGGGTAGCACCACAGGCATAGCCCATCCGGTTCAGGGTATCCTCCACCCGGAAAATTTCTGCGCCGCTGTTTAACAGTGCGTCGCCCATATCGAGAAAAACATGCAAATAATCTTTAGATGTCTGCATAAGGAATGCTCCTTTAAGTTATAGAAAAGCCCTGACGGGCAGGATTCTTTCGCGTATCATTTTGCTACGGGAATAAGATAAGTATAAAGCTTAATGGCAGGCAATACAACCGTTAAATAATTGATTTCCGGAATCTTGTATTCCATAAAATGCCCGATTGTGCTAACATAGAGCATAGTAGATTACGAAATATTTTCAGGAGGAAATTTAAATGGGTTGTACTACAATTTTAGTTGGAAAAAAGGCATCTTATGATGGCTCTACCATGATCGCAAGAAATGATGATTCCGGTTCCGGACATTATATGCCCAAAAAATTTGTGGTGGTTCATCCACAGGAACAGCCGCGGAAATATAAATCTGTGATTTCTCATGTGGAAATTGATCTTCCAGATGATCCAATGGGCTATACATCTGTGCCAAATGCAGTAGACGGCGAAGGAATCTGGGCAGCAAGCGGTGTAAATGAGGCAAATGTGGGAATGACTGCTACAGAAACGATTACTTCCAATCCCCGGGTACTTGGTGCGGATCCTCTGGTAACCTATCAGCCGGTCAAGGACGGTAAGGAGGAAGCAGCCGGTGGAATCGGAGAGGAAGATATTGTATCCATTGTTCTTCCATACATTCATAGCGCCCGCGAAGGTGTGGTCCGTCTTGGAAGTATCCTGGAGAAATACGGAACCTATGAGATGAATGGAATTGCTTTCCAGGATCAGAATGAAATCTGGTGGCTGGAAACCATCGGCGGCCATCACTGGATGGCAAGAAAGGTTCCGGATGAGGCGTATGTGGTAATGCCAAATCAGCTTGGAATTGATAAATTTGACTTGGAAAAGGCATTGCGGGATCAGGAAAAATATCGGTGCCCACGTGAGGAATATGCGGATCTGGAATACATGTGTTCCGCTGACCTGAAAGAATTTATCAGCAAAAATCACCTGGATCTTTCCTTGGATGGTGTACTGAATCCAAGAGATGCGTTCGGAAGCCATGACGATTCCGACCATGTTTATAATACTCCACGTGCATGGTATATGCTGAGGACCCTGAACCCGAAGACAAAAATCTGGGATGGCGTAAATGCAGAATTTACTCCATATTCTGATGATCTGCCATGGTGCATGATTCCGGAAAAAAAGATTACTGTAGAGGATGTGAAATATGTATTGTCCTCCCATTATCAGGGAACCTCTTATGATCCATATGCTTCCTATGGAGAAAAAGAACAGCGCGGAGCATTCCGTTCTATCGGTGTGAACCGTACAGATTTCCTGTCTCTGATCCAGATGAGACCAGGCATGGAAAAGGACTGCAATATTCTGGAATGGGTTGCATTTGCATCCAATGCATTTAATGTGCTGGTGCCGTTTTATGCCACAATTGATACCACTCCGGACTATTTTTCCAGCACCACCAGGGAAGTAACCACTGACAGCTTCTACTGGGTAAGCCGCATGATCGGTGCCATGGCAGATGCTTCTTATAAGAGCTCCATTTTCCATATTGAACGTTATCAGGAGCGTGTAATGTCAAAAGGCCACCAGCTGATTGGCAAATATGACGCTCTTCTGGAAAAAGAGTCTGACGCAGCGAAGCGAATGTCCCTTCGCCATCAGGCCAACCAGGAAATTGCGGATATGGTGAAAAAAGAGGCTTCTGACACACTGAATAAAGTGCTTTATGAGCTGAGTAATCAGATGAAGAATGCTTATTCCAGGTCTGATGCGTAATGTCAGAGCCTTTTTCAAACACGCTCTAGAAACCTGTGGACAAATTTCTTTCAATTTAATATAATAAAGTGCAGAAAGCAGTTACATAGGGAACCGGAATGAAAATTAAGGAGGCTGGAATGACAATAAAAGAATGTTATGAGAAAGTTGGCTCAGATTACGATGGAGTTCTGAAAAGACTGGGAAGCGAAGCGCTTGTGAAAAGATTTGCGGTGAAATTTCTTAATGATCCAAGTTTTCAGGAGCTGACAGATGGTCTTGCCGCACAGGATGGAGAGAAAGCCTTCCGTGCAGCCCATACCCTGAAGGGTGTGTGCCTGAACCTTGGATTTACAGAATTGTATAAGGTCAGTGCAGAGCTTACGGAGGTATTAAGAGGAAGAGAAACCGCA
This sequence comes from Blautia faecis, assembly GCF_027662325.1. Taxonomy (NCBI): domain Bacteria; kingdom Bacillati; phylum Bacillota; class Clostridia; order Lachnospirales; family Lachnospiraceae; genus Blautia; species Blautia faecis. The sequence continues at coordinate 35,448 of NZ_JAQDKY010000009.1, forward strand.
GGAAGTGATGAGCTTTACGCGCAGGTGAAAGAGCAGTACACGACCTTGACAGATGCTATCAGGGAACTGGCCGGTAATTAATGCCTGCTCCTATTCAGCAGATATCATCTCAAGAGATATTTTGTGAACTTCGTTTACAGAAAACCCAAGAAGTACGGCGCGAAAACATGGGAAACATGATTTCTGTGCATCGCGAAGAGTGTAACTATGAAAGAACGGAACAGTTACGTTTGCTTTATTAGAGCTGAGGGGAAACCTTCAGCTCTTTGCTGTGGAGGACGACATGAAGAAAAAAGCATTTAAGGCAGCACTACCCCATACTCTTCCAATCTGCGTTGGATTTTTATTCCTTGGAATGTCCTATGGCTTTATGATGAGAAGCAAAGACAACAACTCAGAGTATTATCATCATTGCCTGCGTGGTTCTGGGAACCATGGTCACCCGTTTTCTGCCATTCCTTATTTTCCCAGAAGGCAAAGAGCCTCCTGCATTTATCCTTCATCTTGGGAAGGTGCTTCCATATGCGGTAATCGGCCTTCTGATCGTGTATTGCCTGAAGGAAGTGCCCACAAGCGGAACTTATGGGCTGCCAGAAGCCATTGCGATTTTGTTTATCGTATTTTTGCATAAGTGGAAAAAGAATACACTGCTTAGTATTGGCGGTGGAACGATTTTGTATATGCTGCTGGTGCAGAGGATGTTTTAGAGTGTGTTTGAAAAAGTATTCCCACAAATTATGACGCACATCTTGCAGAAAGCCTTTTTCAAACACGCTCTGAAATTGGCAATACACCAAATCTAACATATCTAATCAGATATAGCAATATTCTATAACGAACTCAAGGTAAAATGAATTATACAAAATCCTCTTATCTTGCTATGATATGTTCAGACAAAAAAGAGAGAAAACATTTCTCTGAACGCGATTATACGAATCTGGAGGAAAATCATGGCAAGAGGAATCAATACAAAATGTTTACATTTGGAAGAAGAGGAAGGCTGTTGTAACAATTATGGCTCTATCAGTTTTCCGATTTATCAGACAGCAACATATGAGCATCCGGCAGTAGGCCAGAGTACAGGCTTTGACTACAGCAGACTGCAGAACCCGACCAGAGAGCATCTGGAAAAAATTGTAGCAACTTTGGAAAATGGAATCGATGCACTGGCTTTTTCCACTGGAATGGCAGCAATCACTCTGGTAATGGAGCTGTTTAAACCAGGAGACCATCTGATCATAGATGCAGACCTGTACGGCGGAAGCATCCGGCTTTTTGACAATGTTTCTTCGAAAAACGGAATCCATTTTTCCAGAATCGACTGTTGGAAAGAAAATGTGAAAAGTTATGTAAATGAAAACACAAAAGCAATTTATATTGAAACTCCAACCAACCCCATGATGAATGTCACTGATATTGCGGCACTTGCGGAAATTGCAAAAAGACATAATCTCCTTCTCATAGTAGACAATACATTTTTATCTCCATACTTCCAGAATCCACTGGAACTGGGAGCGGACATTGTAGTGCACAGCGGAACCAAATTCCTGGGCGGACATAATGATACCCTGGCAGGATTTCTGGTAACCAACAGAGAGGATATCAGTGAAAAGCTTCGTTTTCTTATTAAAACCACAGGCTCCGGCCTGGCTCCTTTTGACAGCTGGCTGATTCTTCGCGGTATCAAAACTCTTGGAATCCGCATGGAGCAGGCACAGAAAAATGCTTTCAAAATCGCAGAATGGCTGAAAACAAAGAGCGCAGTGACCAGAGTAATCTATCCGGGATTACCAGATCACCCGGGATATGAGATTATGAAAAAGCAGGCCAGAGGATTTGGCTCCATGCTTACGTTCCAGCTGGAAAGCAGGGAATTTGCCCTTTCTGTCCTGGAAAAAGTGCGGATGATCAAGTTCGCAGAAAGCCTTGGCGGCGTGGAGACGTTGATCACATATCCAACTACCCAGACGCATGCGGATGTGCCGAAGGAGATACGGGAACGCAACGGAATTACAGAGGCAACCCTTCGCCTCTCTGTTGGAATCGAGGATACACAGGATCTTCTTGATGAATTTGAAAAAGTATTTGCAGAAACAGAGGAAGAATTACATGGCGGAAAGAAATCTTGATTTTGATAAAGTGATTAACAGAAAAAATACCAGATGTCTGAAATATGATTTTGCCGTAAAAAGGGGAAAGCCGGCAGATGTGCTGCCTCTTTGGGTCGCAGACATGGATTTTGAGACCTCTTCTTATATTGAGGATGCGCTGGTAGAGCGTGCAAAAGAGGGAATTTTCGGATACAGTGAGGTTCAGACTCCTTATTTTGAAATCATTGCAAACTGGATGAAGCTTCACCACAACTGGGAGATACAGGAGGACTGGCTGATCAAAACACCAGGAGTTGTTTTTGCCCTGGCGATGGCAGTAAAAGCATACACGCAGCCGGGAGACAGTGTGCTGATCCAGCTTCCCGTTTATTATCCTTTTTCAGAAGTTATTCAGGACAATGGAAGAAAAGTGGTGAGCAGCAACCTTTATCAGGGAGAAGACAACCGCTATCACATTGATTTTCAGGATTTTGAAAAGAAAATCGTGGAGGAAAATGTAAAACTGTTTTTCCTGTGCAATCCTCACAATCCGGTGGGAAGAGTGTGGAGCGCAGAAGAATTGGAAAAAATAGGAGATATCTGCGTAAAAAATGGTGTGACCGTTGTCAGTGATGAAATCCATCAGGATTTTGTTTTTAAGGGAAAGCATCAAGTGTTTGCCAGTCTGAAAAAGGAGTTTCAGGATATTTCCATTACATGCACTTCCCCAAGTAAAACTTTCAATCTTGCAAGTATGATGATTTCCAATATTTTTATTCCCAATCCGGAGCTTCGCCGAAAATTCCGGAAGCAGTTGGATGCGGCAGGAACCAGCCAGCTCGGGGTTCTGGGACTGGTGGCAACAGAGGCTGCTTATTCCAAAGGTGAAGAGTGGTACCAGGCAATGCATGCTTATGTGGAGGCGAATATCAATTACACAAAAGAGTATGTGGAAAAATATCTGCCTGGGGTGAAGATGACAGATCTGGAAGGCACGTATCTGGTATGGCTGGACTTTCGTGAGACAGGTCTGACTGTTGAGGAATTGGAAAATTTGATCCTTAACAAGGCCAGACTTTGGCTTGACAGTGGAAAGATTTTCGGAAAAGCAGGCGAAGGATTCCAGAGGATTAATGTGGCGTGTCCAAGGGCAACGCTGACGGAGGCGTTGGAGCGGATTAGAAAAGCGTTTTAAATGGAGATATTTTTACTTTCAGTTGTGTATAGCGCATAGGAATGGTAAAATAGAAAAAACATTTTGCGTATACACAGGAGAAAACCATGACCAACAAAATCGACCGTGAAGATATGCTGGCGCTGACCAGGAGGATGAATGTTGCCCGGAGTTCTTTTACAAGGATTGCGGGATGTTATGTGGATAAGGACGGGGACTTTGACGGCAGCTTTAACGTGAATTTTTTAAAGCTGTCTGCCGCAGAAAAGAAGAAAAACATTGAGCTTGCCAAGGTAGTTCCCTTTGCAGCAACAAATGTAAATCTGAAACGTTATGAATTTGCAGATGCAGACAGAAGGCCAGGAACCGTGTGGCAGCTTTTGATGGCAATCCGGGAATGTGGGCTGAAAAACGATGCTCTTATGGACAGCTTCTATGATCTTGTAATGGAGAATTATAAAAGCAGGAGACCTTATGCAGTTTATATTTTCCACGACAGATATGATATTCCGGCAAAGGCAGCAGATAAGGAGCGGCTGGGGGAATCAGAAGCTGTTTTTGAATATCTGATCTGTGTAATTTGTCCTCTTGCAGATGAATACGAGCCAGGTGAGCCGGAGTGCGGCTTTCTTTTTCCGGCATATACAGATGGAGGCGCAGACCTGAACCATGTGGCCGTGTTCCAGAAGGATGCAGACAGACCGCATCTGGAACTGGTGAGGTCGATTTTGCGGGTGAAATAATAGAAATCTAACAGTTGCTTTTGCAAAATATAATAAAGGTACTCTGTTATATTGATATCAATTATGTTGATACCAATATAACAGAGTACCTTTTTACATAGTCTGGAGTTCTACTTTATAGGATATTCTCGTATTCCCGTATGATCTCCTTTGCAGCTGCATACTTCGTCCGCCAGTGCTTCAGCTGCATTGGATCCGGCGTGACGGAAGAAAGCCGTGTTTCATCTGAATTATGGGCGAGATCCGCAATCTTTACCTTACGAGCCAGCGGATTTTCGCAAAGTCTGCGCACATAATCCAGATAATCATCGGAAGGAGCGTGTGTAAGCAGCTGGACTGCCTCTGTGATCTCTCTTGGGAATTCCGCTTCCAGATCAGGAAGAGTCAGGGCAGTATCTTCCAGAACGTCATGAAGCAGGGCAATGCAGGTGGTAGTTTCATCTGTCATTTGTTCTGCAAGATGAACCGGGTGAAGAATATAAGGAACCCCACTCTGGTCGTATTGTCCTTCGTGTGCTTTATATGCAATTTTTATGGCTTTTATGGTTAAGGGAGTATAGACCATAGTTTATTCTGCAGGCGCAGCCTCCGTGTCTGTATTTAATGGAGTAAAAGCTGCCAGAATTTCATCTGCTTCTGCTGTGGTATCTGTGGTGTATGATAAAATAATGGAGACAAACTTTCCTCCCTGTTTGCGGGTACAATATTTCTGAAGAACTTCATAGTCATTGACTGCCACACTTGTTTCCATAACACGGAAATCCTGCCCGGCAATCTGTATATCTGTTACGTCTGAATAAGTATAGCCCATCCCGGTAGCATCCAACATCTGCTGTGCAGCCAGAAAATACTGGTCAACAGTCATATTCTCCAAAGAAGCATCTTCGACAACTAAGGAAACATTAGGAAAACCAGAGATGGAAGAAGCCATCATTTCATAAACAGTGCCGGACAAAGCATCCTCTCCAAGTTCCACCCCGGAAGCTTCCTCCAGAGTAGTCTGGCCCTGCTTCATAACAGACTGAAGCTCTTCCTCTGTATTCATGACTACTGTTTCCGGCGGTGTGAATTTCAGATTCAACCACTCACTCTGAAAATCAGTGTCTGTGATGGTGCCTTTTTCATAAGGGGAATCAGAAGTATCTGTAGCACTTTGTGTATGTGCCTCTTGTTCATTATCTGCTGCATCAGCTGTCTGTGAGGTCTCCTCCGCCAGTACTGGGACAACAGCACCGGTGCAAAGGGAAAAAGCCAGCACAGCCGGTATTAGTAAGCTCTTTTTTCTTCGCATGAATTCGGTATCCTCCTAAGATTTATAATGTCAGAAAAGTTTGATGCGTTTGTTGAATAAAGATGGGGATGAAATATCCCACAAATTGTGATGCACATTTTGCAGAAAGCCTTTTTTAAACATGCTCTGATGTCGTGAAACTATTATAGCAAATTCGAAATTACTTTCCTAGTGATAAAAGGTAGAAAAAAACGTGAAAAAATTGTGAAGGGTTACTGTTTCAGGCGAAAATTGCAGAGCGCCTGCGCTGTTACTGTTCATTTCGTTCACAGTAACGCGCTTCGCGGAACGTTACCAGTGAGCAGTAACGCTGCGCTACTGTCCTGTTTGGTGATTTGCTGTGGGGAGTTGCGTTTCCTGTCATATTTCGTTATAATAAAAGCCAAAGACTCAAAAACAGATTTTTACCGATTGACAACTTATTATACAAGGAGTTTCTATATGAACTTTTGGAATACCCTGAAACAGAAATTACGAAGCTTTATTCCGGTAAGCCGCACCTATATGGACAATAAGCTGCGTGAACTGGAAAAAGAGAATAGACGCCAGGAAAAAATCCTCCTGGAGCTTCAGAAAAACAGCCAGTCCATGCTGGAGCTGAAGGAATATGTGTCACAGGAACTGCATCGCCGGGACGACTGGGGAAAACGGGCTGCACAGGTGCTGCGTGAAGCGAAAGAACGCCAGATCTGGGTGATCAAATGTCCTGCTCCTGAGGAAAAAAAGATCCGTTGGGGCGATTATGCGTATGCCGTTGCCTTGAAACGTTACCTGGATCGAATGGGAATGTACACTATAATTGACCTGCACGAAGACTGGGACTGTGAAGTGAACGCAGATGTGGTTCTTGTACTTCGAGGCTGCGAATTTTACCGTCCGGATCGCCGGAACCCCAAATGCCTCTACATTATGTGGAATATCAGCCACCCGGAGATGGTTACCCAAGAAGAATACCAGCTCTATGATATTGTATGCGTAGGTTCCCGCCATTATGCCAGGGAGCTTCAGGCGAAGCTTACGGTTCCTGTTTATCCATTGCTTCAGTGTACAGACACTGAGCTTTTTTACCCGGATCAGGAAGCTGAATGCAGCCGTGGAAAAGATTATTTATTTATTGGAAATTCCCGTGGTGTGGCCCGCCCCTGTGTATTATGGGCAGCACAGGATAAGCTTCCGCTGAAAATCTGGGGTGCCGGCTGGAAAGCTATGCTGGGGCCAGATAAGACCATGGTACAGGATGTTTTTATCGAAAACAGCCAGATTCCCGCCCTTTACCGAAGTGCCCGCGTCACATTGAACGACCACTGGAAAGACATGCTGGATTATCAGTTTGTGAATAATCGCATTTTCGATGCCCTGGCCTGCGGTCTCCCGGTAATATCTGACTGCTGCGATGAGCTCAGGGAAATCTTTCCGGAAGCAGTGCTGTACTATAGCAATAAAGAAGAATTTCACCAGTGCGTGAAGGAAATTGAGAACAACTATGAAGAAGTGAAAGCAAAAGTCGATGAGCAGTGGCCGGTGATTAAGGAGAAATATTCTTTTGAGGCGAGAGCACGGGAACTGGCGGAGATTGTGGAGAAACATTTGCAAAAGTAATAAGTTTATCGGCTGAAAAAGAATGGGAAAGAGAATGGAAAAGCAAAGAGATACTCTGATCGATTTATTGAAGGGGATTGGAATAACTTCAATTGTTATAGGACATTCAAGTTGGATACTGCCAGGATGCAATTTTCCAATTGGTCCATTTGTTTACACATATCATTTAATGATATTCTTTTTTGTTGCAGGGATGAGCTTTAAACCGCGTAACGATATAACGCCATATATGCAAATTGGAAAGCGGTTAGGAGGAGTACTCCCCATTTATGTGAAATATAGTATTGTGTTTATTCTTTTGCATAATTTTTTTCTGAAAATTCATATACTTAAGAGTGATACAATTGTATATGGAAAATTAGATATTATAAAACTAATATTTGAGGCATGTATTTTTGGAACATCCGAGGCTATGCTGAGTGCATTTTGGTTTGTTTCAATGTTTTTTATTGGTGTAAGTATGTTTATGTTATTGTATTATCATGCTGAAAAAATGAAATATCCAATAATATGGCATATTTTATGTGGAGTTTTAACTGCTATAGTTGGCATTTGGTTAAATGATAACGAGGTTATTTTGCAGTATCATATACAGACTTCTGTTCTTGGAATTACAGTTATTTATTTGGGATATTTATTTCAGCATTACCGTCAGTATATGATGAAATATTTACAATGGTGGTTATCTCCAATTTTAGGCATTGTTATTTGGAAAATTCTATCTCTCAATATAGGAATGGTTGAATTGTCGGCAAACATGATTCTTCATCCGTTGATTTTTTATCCAATTACAATACTGGGGATTACTTTCTGTATTTGTATTGCTCAGGGATTTGATAAGGTTGGAGTATTACGGACATTATTTTGTACAGCTGGAAAAAATAGCTATCATATTATGGCACTTCATATTATTACTTTCAAATGTTTTGATTTGATGATTTGCAAGATATGGAAGCTTGGAAATGAAACACTGGAATGTTTTCCTTATTCCTTTGAAAAGTTATGGCCCATTTATTATATTGTGGGTGTGGCAGTACCATTGATTTTGGTATATGGAGAAAGATGGTTAATAGAAAGAACTAGAATAGCCATAAATAAAAAGTTTTTAAAGTAATAGCAAATCAAATGAATTAGTTTAGTTTCTTATCTTTTATATATGGTGATGTCGAGGTAGGAGACATGTTTGTTTTGTGAAAAAAAGTTAATAGAAAAAACGAGAACTTCGGCGCGAAACGTGTTACTGAGCGCGGAGTGAACAGTGATATCTTTAGAGAAAAGTGTGGAGAAAATATGCAGAGTTTAAAAAAAATAATTTACAAAGTGCCCATAATTGATAAGCTAATAAAAAAATGGGAGAAGTGTAATAACGAGATAACGAAACTGAGGAGCGAGAATAAAGAACTGAAAGCTTGTATTCAAAAAATGAGTTTTGAAGTAAGGCGAAATGAAGTTTTTCGAGAAATTGATAATATTCATTTCAGAAAAGTACAGAGAGACATGGAAGCAATGTGCCATCCAGAAAGGAGTATCTTGAAGCAGGCACATCCCTTGGTATCTATCATCATAGTAAATCATAATGGAAAAAGTCAGCTTTCAAAGTTATTAAAATCTTTGCATGAAAGAACATTTTATGATAATTTTGAAATCATTATGGTCGACAATGCGTCGGAGGATGAATCTTTAGACATTATAAAAGAATATCAGGCGGTACTTCCAATAAAAGTGATTCGAAATGATGAAAATCTTTCTTTTTCAGCCGCAAATAATATTGGAGCAAACTATGCTGAAGGAGAGTATCTTTTATTTCTAAACAATGATACTGAAGTAACTGATGGCTGGCTTGATGAATTGCTGCTTAGTGCGCTGAATAACGAGAATGTGGGTGCAATCGGAGCAACATTAGTTTATCCTGAAATTCCAAATTACAGTATTAATAAAGGGAAATCGTACACAATTCAGCATGAAGGAATTGCCTTTCGTGACGGAATACGGGAAAATATTAGATATTGGCAACCATATAATGTAAATAATGGTGAAGAATTGCATGCTTGTATGAGCAGAGAAGACCATGAGTGGGCATGTGTAACTGCGGCAGTTTTACTTGTGAGAAAAGAAAATTTCTGGCTGTGTGAAGGATTTGACGAACAATATCTTTATGGATACGAAGATGTAGATTTTTGCTTGAAATTGCAGAAAAGAGGATTACGTAATTATTGTTGCGGTAATTGTCTGGTATTTCACTATGAGTTTGGAACTCAAAGTACAGATGAACCTACTGTGGTTCGAGAAAGACGCGCAAGGAATATGATTATTTTTCGAGGAAAATGGCAAGAGTATTTGCAGAAAAGAATGGAGAATAAAGAAGATTAATTAAAATAAGGGCTTTATGTCAAAACTGTAATTATTGACATAGAGCCCTTGAAGCTTAATTAGATACTAAATTCAATTTAGAAAGTTTAATGTTAGGAAAAAGAGCGTATCCCATTGTCTGAGTGTCCATATTATAGTAAGCAATTTTACGATTTCCATCACTTGAACCAGAACAGGAAACTGTTTTGCCTAGTAAAGGAGAGTAATCTTCTGCTTTGTAAGTAGTTCCGTATATTTCAGAGGAGTTTCTTTTTTTGATAAGGAGGGTGGCACGGTTACCAGAAGAATTAAGCTCTTCATAAATAACTTTGCCTGTTACGGACAAATCCTCATCTTTGTAATAATATGGATACTTGCAAATTTCTTCATAGCTGAAAGTAAGATGCAACGGATCGATATTTGTTTCATTTGTTTGCCAGTAATATGCGTTGAAAACTGGAATCGGCTTTTTTAAATCATTATCGTCGATAGTGCTACAATATTTTATACTTGCAAGAAAATCTGAATCTGTAATCAAATTTTCAAAAGTATCAAAGTCCATTTGATAACCAAGAGAATGTTCGTATAGGGAAAGCGGATTCTGTGTGTAATCATTTATGCTGTCTAGCGTACCATAAATGTCAATGGTATCACCTACTGAAACATTTTCGATATTGGTTGAAAAAGCCGACTGGATATATGTATTAGGATAGTTGAATAAAAATAGATGATTATCAGTATCTCGTATTTTTATATAACCGTGTGTTGGAATTTCATAAAGCTCTACTACAGTTCCGGAAAGCTTAACCGGTATGTCTGAGTAGTTATACGGTGTATTGATTAATGTTTCGTAATCTAAAGAAACTGCGGATGCATTTAATTCCTTTACTGACCGGCAATGATCAAACCAATCTAAATCTAAAAGTGTACCATTTTTTGAGTAGGTAAAAATTTTTTTGCATGGTTTACCGTTCTTGGTTTCAAAAATTTGGTAAGTTCCATCTGGAAAAGTAGTTTTTACCTCTTTTTTAATAATTCCTTTTTTGAATGTGACTTCCTGTATGGTTCCATCTTGATAGGAAATGATACAGGTACCATCGAATGAATTTAAGGCCTCGGACCAATTACCAGTGATCGTAAATGTGGAATCGCTTTGATCAGAAAATAATGAAAAAACAGATTCACCATCATTATTTTTTTCTAACGTACCATAATACATATTATTGAAAACATTAACAGAAACAGTATCCTCCTTTTCGGTAGCACTTATTGGAAGTGCTGATAGAAATAAGAAAAGAATAGATAATGAAAAAAAGTATAACAATTTTTTGGGCATAATATAATCTCCTTTAAAAATATATTACTATTTGAAACAGAATTCGTCAAATAAAAACGCCTTGTTTTTACTAGGATTTTTTGCTACAATTGAAAATATTAATAGATATTTATAAAAAAAGGAAAAAAGTATGAATAAACAATTAAAATGGGTACTACGTGTAATAAATATTGGATGCTTTTTGGCGCTGATTTTATCCTGCATAGTCCCGATAGAGCGAAAAGAAACTCTAACATCTAATATTGATGTAAGTAGTTATGGAAATCTACATAGTATTCCAAGAATTGGGTCGGTTACAGATGAGAAACAGATGAAACTAAAATTTAACTTATATGATGAAAAATTGTATGGTGTAAATTTATATTTTGGTGTGGATGGTGACGACGAAAACGGAAAAGTTACCTGTGCTATTGAATATAATAATGAAACACTTGCAAAACAAACTTTTTCAGTGAAAGAACTGGCTTCATTGACGGAAGGATCTTCGCTGAATTCAGTAGAAATTCTTTTGGATGATTTCGAGAAAAGAGATGGAGAATATACGGTTGTAATAAAGGGAACAGGAATTTCTCCAGAGACTCGTGTATCGCTTTTAGGAAATATAAATACGGGAAGCTATTTTAGATACGAAGAATCTGGAAGTTATGGGGAATATTATTCAATTTTATATGCAATTGAGACTCTGAACCCCAAACATCCGTATGTATGGGCATGTGCATTGATTTTTGCATTGTGCTTATTGAGTAGTTATGTTTTTTACATCAGTTATGAGGAGAGTAAGGTTGAAACTGTTAAATAAAGCAAAAAATATAAAAAAATACAAAAGAATATTGGCTGTTTTGGCTATTGTATTACTGACGGCTTTTATTGAAATTATCTTCAACTTTCGGTCAATTATTGGTGGATATGATTGGATGGATGTTACTGAACATATGAAATTGGAAGAAGAAGGTGAGTATGAAAAATATGTGATTGATTTTACAACAGATAAAGCATTATATATTAAGCAAATAAGACTTGTTGGCGAATTTGCAAGTGATGATGCATATGTGATGGAAGTTCAGAAACTTAATGGATTTGGCAAATCGGAAAAGGTAAGTTATTGGGATAATGTTAGTACGTGGTTTTCTGAAAGTTATACTAATTTAAATAAGAAAGTTAAATCTATTAAAATAACTCTTTATAAGCCAGAGAAAACGGAATTACATTCAGTTGCTTTTTCAAATCGTTTTGAGATTAATAAATATCGGGTATTATTTGTAGTATGCTTGCTTGCATTATTGTATGCAATGATATTTGAAAAAAAATTTGTACAAAAGGTTGAATGGTATTTCCTTTGTTTTTCACTCGTCTTTGGGCTGCTTGTTATAATTTATGCACAGCCGACTTATAATGCCTGGGATGAAGAGGTACATTTTCAGAATGTTTATAGTATTGCCAGTGGTAAGCATGTAAAGTGGTCCGAGGCTACACAATCTATAATAGATAAAAAAACTCCAAGTTGCAATACAAAGGCGGAATATGCAGAGCTGCGAGCTGTAATGAATGAAAAAGGAAGAGAAGTTCTACATTTGGAAACAAAAGAGACGGGTGTTGTTTCATATTCCTTTTTGGCATATATTCCTATGGCTATTATGATGAAAATTGGAATGCTGCTTAATTTTTCATTTTCAAACATGTATATGCTTGGGAAAATTGGAAATCTTTTATTTTATGTTGCAATCATGTTCCTAGCTATTAGATTAGCAAAAAAGAAGAAATTGTTTTTGGTATTTATAGCAATGATGCCGACGTCAATTTATTTAGCTGCTTCTTATTCGTATGATGCAGTGGTTTTTGCCTGTGTAACATTGGGAAGCGTTTTATGGTGCAATGAAATGTTCTATTCACAGAAAAAGTATCAGGCTGTAAATATGATTAGCTCGATTTTTCTTTTTTCTGTAGGCTGTCTATCAAAGGCTGTGTATATTCCATTGATTCTTGTTATGTTGCTATTACCACGAGTTCAGAAAATGAAAAAAAAGTATAAGGTTATATTTTGGATTGGAATATTGACAATTTTGGGGTTAGTACTGATGACATTTGTTCTGCCTGTATTTTCTAATACAATTGCTGGAAATGTATCTTTTGGAGGAGATTCCAGAGGGGGAGATACAAGTGTTGTAAGACAGATCCTTTCTATGATTCAGCATCCATGGGCAACTATAAAATTATTAGTTACTGATATTCTGCGGTTTGATAATTTTAGAAACCTTGGAGATCCTTCTTCAAGTAACTATTTTGTAGGGAATTTGATGTTCTTAAATTTTGGTGCATTAGGCGTATTATCGCATAAATGGGTTATGCTTTTGCTTCCGGTACTCTTACTTACGTTGATTTATAGAGATAAGCAGGATAGTGTGATTTCCTACAGTTCTTTGTATAGATTATTTATTTTTTGTGTTATAATAATTACAGTTATATTAATTTGGGTTGCATTGTATTTAAGCTTTACTCCAGTGGGAGCAGAATCTATAGCCGGTGTTCAGGCAAGATACTATTTGCCCTTACTTTATTTAGTAGCGTTGTTGGTTACAAACAAAAAAGTATATATACAGATATCTGGAGAAAGCGTTTCGAAACTTGTTCTGTTATCAGCAAATATATTTTGGCTTGTATCAATATATAGCTTTTTTCTGCAACCGAGATTATTGTAAGTCATGAGAAAATATAAGGGGTACAGATGAGTCAAACGAAATCACTAAAAGTTAATTCAGTTATAAATATAATAAAAACTGTACTGAGTATTATTTTTCCACTGATCACATTTCCATATGCTTCCAGAGTATTGGGGGTAAACGGAATTGGAAGAGTCGATTATGCGAATTCTATATCGAATTATTTTGTCCTTTTTGCAGAATTAGGTATTACGACGTATGCTGTAAGAGAAGGTGCAAAGATACGTGAAAATAAGGAACAATTAAATCAATTATGCAGTGAGATTGTTATTATCAATTCTATTTCGACTGCTGTTGCTTATACAGGATTGGTTCTGTGCTCTTTCCTACCTGTGTTAAAAAATTATCAGAATATTCTGTTGCTATGCGGAACTACTATGATTTTTAATCTGATAGGTGTGAATTGGATTTTTAATATATTTGAGGATTATGTATATATTACCGTCAGAACGTTTGTATTTCAGGTTCTTGCCCTCATATGTATGTTTTGCTTTGTCCGTAGCAGTGATGATTATATTATTTATGCTGGATTAGTAGTAATGGCAAATGTTGGATCAAATATTTTTAATATATTTTATAAGAGAAAATATATCAAACTTTTTGGAAGAAAACATTATGAGTTAAAAAAACATTTGCCTCCTATATTGATTATTTTCGGAATGAGTGTAGCGTCACAGATTTATTTGAATATGGATACTACAATGATTGGTGCAATGAAAGGTGAAACTGAGGTAGGTTTGTATTCAGCAGCAGTAAAACTCAACAGGACGTTGACAACTTTGATTTCCTCTGCATGTACAGTATTGATTCCACGGCTTTCCTATTATATAAAACAAGGAATGGAGAAAGAATACAAGGAGATTATTTATAATGCAGTAAATTACTTAATTGGACTTGCCATACCTTGTGCATTTGGATTTATATTATTGAGTAATGAGTTGATTACGATTTTTAGTGGCGCTGAATTTCAGAATGCTGTTCCGATTATGTGTATTTTAAGCCCGAATATTGTTTTATCAGCGATTAATGGCTTGTTGGTTTTTCAAATATTTGTTCCATTTGGCAAAGAAAAAGATACATTAATTTCAACAATTGCAGGCGCATGTGTAAATATGGTATTTAATTTTGTCTTGATTATTCCTTATGGGGCAAGAGGTGCAGCCGTAGCAACAATTATTGCGGAAGGAACTGTATATCTTATTCTGAGCATCAAAATGAGAAGATTTTATAGAAATGTCAAGTTGTATGGTGAATTATGGAAATATTTTGTGGCTGGGCTTGGTATGTTTGCTGTTGGCTTGTATATAAGAACATTTAATTTAACTATTATTCCAAGTATTTGTGTTACGGTATTGAGTTGTGTGGTAGTGTATTTTATATTATTAAATATCCTAAATGCCAAAATAATTAGACCAATAAAAGAAATAGCAAAGCAGTTCAGAAGTAAGTAGTTAAAGGAAGGAAAAAAGTTGGGTGTATCAGTAATTATTCCATACTATCATGGAAATAAATATTTAGAAAATTTATCAAAAGTGTTAGCTGATAATATTAAAGAATATGAAAAAAAGTTTGATGAGAAAATTGAAATTCTGTTTATAAATGATAGTCCTGGGGATGCTTTGGAAAAAGAATTTTTAAAAGAAATTAGTGGATATTATCGGATAATCGAAAACAATAAGAATTATGGAATACATAAAACCCGAGTAAACGGCATTTGCGAAGCTAGTCAGGAATATATATGGATGCTGGATCAAGATGACATTGTATCAGAAAGATGGCTATTAAGTCAGTTTGAATGTATTCAAAAATATAAAACTGATATGGTAATAGCAAATGGAAAAAGACAGATATCCGGGAAAGATTATCCAATATTTAAAAATGATAAGACACTAAAAGATGCAACTACCATTGCACCATATGTCGCATTTGGAAATGTTATTGCATCTCCTGGTCAATGCCTAATTCGTAAAAGTGCGATTCCTGTTTTCTGGATGGAAAATATTCTATGGGAGAATTGTGCTGATGATATGTATCTCTGGATGCTGATGTTTGGAGAAAAGCTAAACATCAGTTATAATCCGGAATATTTATATACGCATGTTTCTACAGGGGAAAACTTTTCTTCAAATGAAAAACAAACAATTTATTCCGAATATAAGGTGATTGATCTGTTACGGAAAGCAGGGGGCATTAAAGAATGGTACTTGAGATTCTATGCAGAACGCTTGAAAATAAGAAATAGATATTTCTTTGAGATTAAGAAAAAGTGGATGTCACAAATATATTATGTAGTAACAGAAATAATAAAAATTTTAGTATTCTGGTTGGTGAAATATTTTAAAATATGAAGATGAAAAAAATATTAATATATGGTCTTAGCAATATGTATGGGGGCGTAGAGGCCTTTATCTTAAATTATGTAAATCATTTACCTGAAAATAAATATACAGTTGAACTTATTATTATGAATAGGACTCCGCAATATTTGGGAGAAAAATTAAAACGAGAAGTAAAAATTCATTATGTTCCAGAAAGAATAAAAAATCCTTTGGGATATAACTGTAGGGTAAATGAAATAGTAAAAAAAGGAAATTATGATATTCTCTGGTGCAATTTCTGCACACTTTCAGATATTACCTGGTTAAAAGCAGCAAAAAAATATGGAATTCCGGTTAGGATTGCACATAGCCATAATTCTGAAAACATGGGGAGTAAATTAGTTTTGATTTCTCACTTACAACACAAAAAAGCTATCAGCAAATATGTTACACATTTTTTTGCATGCTCTGATGTTGCTGGAAAATTTATGTTTGGTGACAATATTGTAAAACAGAACAATTATTGTTTGATTAATAACGCTATTGAAACAGATAAATACTCCTATAATGAAAATATAAGAATGAAAACTCGATTAGATCTTAAGATAAGTGATAAGATTGTTATTACGAATGTTGGCAGATTTCATTTTCAGAAAAATCATAGCTTTTTAGTTAATGTTTTTTCAGAATTTTATAAAAAATATCCAACTTCTGTTTTGCTGTTGATTGGTGATGGAGAGCTTATGGAAGAAGTGAAAAATCAGGTTAAAAAGCTTGGTTTGACGGATTGTGTTATGTTTTTGGGGAATAGAGGAGATGTTGACAGGCTAATGCAGGCAGCTGATCTGCTTTTGATGCCATCCAGATTTGAAGGACTTCCAGTTTCTGCTATAGAGGCGCAGGCTTCAGGATTACCATGTCTGTTTTCTGATACTATTACTACACAGGTGAAGATTACGGAGTCAGTAAAATTCGAAAGTCTTGAGGCACCGTTGGAAAAATGGGTGGAAGATATGGAAGAATTGTTAAAAGAACATCGCAAGGACACAAGAGCACAAATTATTAGTGCTGGTTATGATATTGAAGAAAATGCAGAGCACATTTTTGAGAGATTTTTGTAAAAAGGGAGTTGCAATAATGAGTGAGTGTATTCATGTTCTACACGTTATAAGAGCAATGGATAGAGGTGGTGCAGAAACTATGATTATGAATCTGTATCGTCATATTGATCGAAGTAGAATTAAGTTCGATTTTTTGGTACATGTAGAAAATAAATGCGACTATGATGATGAGATTTTAAAATTAGGAGGTCGAATTTTTCACATTATTCCATATAGAATATACAATTATGTGTCTTATAAGAGTCAGTTTAAGAAATTATTGGAAGCACATCCAGAAATTCAGATTGTACATGGACATATTGGAAGTAGTGCATCTGTATATTTAAGAGTCGCAAATAAATTAGGACGATATACAATTGCACATAGTCATGCACTTAACAAAATGGACAATCTTTCGGATATTATTTTCAAAATTATGACATTAGATAACAGATGGATCTCTGATTATTACTTAGGATGTTCTTATCAGGCTGGTGTAGATCAGTACGGAAAAAAAGTAGTTTCTTCTGAAAAGTTTAAGGTTTTAAACAATAGCATTGATGCCAGTAAGTATGTTTATGATTCTGAAATACAAAGAAAAATGAAAACCTCTTTAGGACTGGAGGGGAAAATTGTATTTGGACATGTGGGACGTTTTATTCCCTTGAAGAATCATACTTTTCTTTTGGAAGTTTTTTCGGAAATTGTGAAAATTGAACCTAAAGCAGAGTTTATATTAGTGGGACGCGGGGGACTAGAAGATAAAATAAAAAGAAAAGTGCAAGATATGAAACTTGTAGATAAGGTACATTTTCTGGGAGTGAGAGAAGATATTCCTGAGCTTATGATTATGATGGATGGATTTGTTTTTCCTTCTATTCACGAAGGTTTGGGAATTGTAGCAGTTGAAGCTCAAGCAGCAGGTCTTCCATGTTTGATTTCAGAAGGAGTTCCGGATGAAGCTATAGTGACACGGTGTGTTAAGAGAGAGCAGATTGCAGCAGGTGCAAAAGTGTGGGCTGAGACAATTCTGGATATGTATAAGAATATACCTCGCATAAATAGATTGGAAGAAATAAGAACTGCCAACTACGATATATATGAAACAGTAAAACAACTAGAAAATATTTATACGAAAGCTGTAAATGAGGAAAAATAGAATGAAAATATTACTTATTATTCCGGCCTATAATGAAGAAAATTGTATTACCAAAGTAATTGACGAATTGGTTGAGAGATATCCTCAGTATGATTATATCATTGTAAATGATGGTTCAACAGACCATACCTCTGAAATTTGTCATAAAAGTGGATATGAAATTATAGATCTTCCAATTAATTTAGGATTGGCGGGTGCATTTCAGACTGGATTAAAGTACGCATATTTAAAAAATTATGATTATGCTATGCAGATGGATGCAGATGGACAGCATTTGCCTGAATATATTGAAGCGCTGATCAAAAAAATAAATGAAGGATATGATATTGTAATTGGTTCTCGGTTTGTAACGGAAAAAAAACCGAAATCTATGCGTATGCTGGGGAGTAATATGATTTCATGGGCAATTCATATGACTACCGGAGTCAGAGTTATGGATCCGACATCTGGAATGCGTATATTTAATCGAAACATGATTAAGGAATTTGCCAGTAACATTAATTATGGACCAGAACCTGATACCATTTCATTTTTGCTTAAACAGGGAGCAAAGATTGGAGAAGTACAGGTGAAAATGGCAGAGAGAATTGCCGGCGAGAGTTATCTGAATTTTACAAAATCAATTTGGTATATGACGAAAATGCTAATTTCAATTATTGTATTGCAGAATTTTAGAAAGCGAAAATACGAGGTTGAGATAATAAATAGTGAGGAGGTCGAAAGATGATTTCTCTTGTATTTAGGATTGCCTTGATTGTTTGTTCTATTTTGACAACAGTTTTTATGATTAAAAAGATAAGAAATTCGAAACTTCAGATAGAACATGCTATTTTTTGGCTCATGTTTGCATTTCTTCTGATTGTAATAAGTTTGTTTCCACAACTTACGATTTGGGGTGCTAAACTGCTTGGAATTTATTCTTCTACCAACTTTATTTTTTTGGTAATTCTCTTTATTGTCATTATAAAATTGTTTATGGCAACAATCGAAATTTCAAATTTGGAATACCGTATTAAAGAATTGTCACAAAAAATAGCTATAGATGAGAAATTTGAAGCAGACAGTAATGATAAAGATCAAAAGGATAGTTAAAAATGAAAAAAGTATGTATTTTTTCAGCACAGTATTTACCTACCGTTGGAGGTGTTGAACGGTATACTTATAATATTGCAAAGCAACTGCAGAAAAAAGGGATAGATGTTACAATTGTTACATCTAGAATTTCAAAACTGAAAGAATTTGAAATCGAAAATGGGATTAAAATATATCGCCTGCCCTGCTATAATCTGATGAATGGAAGGTTTCCGACCGTAAAGTTTAACGGAGAATACCGTAAACTGATGAGAATGTTGAAGAAACAAAAATACGATTTAGTGATTACAAATACTAGATTTTATATTCATTCTCTTGTAGGAGTAACATTCGGGAGAAAGTATGCAAAACGCAATATTGTTATTGAACATGGTACGTCACATATGTCTGTACATAATGCGATACTGGATAAAATGGAGCGGATTTTTGAACATGGAATTACCTGGCTTGTAAAAAGGCAGTGCAATGAGTTCTATGGTGTATCACAGGCTTGTTTGGAGTGGCTTGGACATTTCCATATTAATGGTATTTCTACATTGTATAATGCCGTTGATATGGATGATATCAATAATTTGCTGAATCGGAAAGATGACATGAGAGACAAATATAGTATTCCCGAAAATGCTATTGTAATAGCATATACAGGCAGGTTGATTGAAGAAAAAGGGGTGCTGCAGTTACAGTCTGCTTTTCAAAATATTCAGAAGTGTTTTCCGAATAGTTATTTAATTATGGCGGGAGACGGAGTTTTATATCAGAGATTAAAGGAAAGTAATACAAAAAATATGATACTTATGGGGCAGGTTACTTTTGAAGAGGTTGTAAGTTTGCTAAAAGTATCTGATATTTTTTGCTTGCCATCTGTATCAGAAGGAATGCCTACTTCTGTAATGGAGGCTATTGCTTGCCATAACTTTGTTATAACAACTGAGCGAGGTGGTGCAAAAGAAATTATAGTAGACGATTCTTATGGAATTATTTTAGAAAATAACAAAAAAGATCTGGTTGAGAAGGCGTTACTTCGTTCAATGGAAAATAGGAAATATCGAATATCTGCAACTGAAAAAAGTTATGAACGTTTGATAAAAGGTTTTACGTGGGAAAAAGTTGCAGATAAAATAGAACATGAATTTTTATAAAAAGTAGTAGTATTGCATCCATCTAGTTTTTAAAGTATCGTTGGATATAGCTTTGCCAGCTTAATTCTGGCATCAGCTGTTGTAAACTGCCAATTTGTTTTTACGCATCTCGCATTTCGGTTAACTGTCCAGTTACGAACCTGTTTTTCAAAACTTTCGAAATCTGGAAATGGTTTTGCAAGTGCCTGGCGGCTCATAACTCCTATTTCGATTTCTGCCATATCCAACCAGCTGCCATGTTTTGGCGTGTAATGCCATTCAAAACGTTTGGTTAGTCGATTTGCTTCTTCTGCTGAAAACGCCTTGTACAAAGCAGACGGCGCATGGATATTTAAGTTATCTGTGACCAATATGATTTTTTCCGCTTTTGGATATAGCTCATCTGCTGTATAGCGAAGAACTTCAGCAAAATCGATTGCTGTCCGAGTCTGTTTTACAACAGTTTCCCGTTTTCCTGCCAGCGGCTCAGATATCATAAAGATATCTGCAACTCCATTCCGGACATAAACAGAATCTACTTTTTCCGGTTCCCCAGGTTTACAGGGAATCCGTTTTTCAAGGATCAGCTGTTTATTCGTTTCATCAATACAAATTACCGGTCTGGACGGATCATATGGTCTTTGATATACATCCAGAACATCCTCCATTTTTGCTACGAATTCAGCATCAGCCTGGGGTTTGGAATTGAGGGAACTGCAACTGGGGCATATGGAATACCATTACAACAAGTTGCAAGGAGTGTTGTGTACGAGGGTAACATATCGAATGAAGAAAAGTCTTTTTTGAATGAAATTATGCCGCTGGAGAAATATATAGATAATTATAGGCCAGGATTAGTTGATCATATGAAGTGGAGTGAAGATTTTAATACAGAGTTTTTAAGGAACATAAGAAGGAGTTTCTAAAGGTATGGATGTCACTGCTAATAAAAAATCCTATATTATTCATGGAAGCATGGGCTATGGAAACTTGTGGCTTCTGGGGGCTGAGCTATTGGGAATTAAATGTATGGGAGCACCAAGAGAGACTAGTGAGCTTAAAAAAGTGTATGATATTACAAGTGGTAGTCTTCTTGGGGAAAATTCGAGTATTGATTTAACTGTAAAAAAGTATTTTTCAGTTGTGACGCAAATGCCATCTGTTGCATTGTGCTTATGGATTTCATTATTTATGATTCTGTATGCACTAGTAGAAGGAAAATGGCGTTATCTACTATTTTTTATTCCTTGTTTGGGAAATATAGCCACACTATTAGTAGCTACACCAATTACTTACTGGCCGCGTTATGGATTATCTTTCATTTGCCTGTTACCGATTAGTGCTCTTTTTCCATACTTGCTCAAAGAGTTAGAGGAGAGTTAAGACACAAAGAAAAATAGATATTTAGCTGAACTTGTCAAGTTAATAAAAAGGAGCATAACGATGAGACAAATTGAGACGAACAGAAAGTATAAGCATTTTAAAGGAAATGAATATAAAGTTTTATATATAGCAGAGCATTCTGAAACTGGAGAACAGTTTGTTGTGTATCGGGCTTTGTATGGTGACTTTAAAGTGTATATTAGGCCTTTAGAAATGTTTGCCTCAGAAGTGGATCGTGATAAGTACCCGGAAGTGAAGCAACGATATAGATTTGAACTTGTAGAAGACTAGATAATCCCCTTGTCTGCCGATTCCTCATGTAGTACAATGTAACTGCATAAGCAATCGGCGGATTTTTATTTCTTTAAAAATATATTATTATGAAATGGGAGGACGCTTAAATGAAGATTGGTGAAAACTCCAAATCGGAACAGATAAACAATCAGTTATCAGTATCAGAACAGCAAAGTAGCAGTAAAATGAAAATAAAAAACACCTCCCACCAGACAATTTCCCTCGGCAATACCGCCTTCGCATCCATTCGGGAAGCCAATAGCTTCTACATTGACAAAACAGATTTTATCCGCCAATGGTGGGAAAGCCAGGATGTTGCTACGTTGATAACGCGGCCAAGGCGATTCGGAAAATCTTTAAATTTAAATATGCTTGAATGCTTTTTCTCAGAAAAATACAGGGGAGAAGGAGAACTGTTTCGGGGATTATCAATCTGGAATCATGAGAAATATAGAGAAATTCAGGGAACATACCCTGTGATTTTTTTCAGTTTCGCAGACATAAAAGGGCAGACTTTTACCTCCGCCCGGGAGGCAATCTGTCAGGTAATTCAGGATTTATATGCCGAATTTGGATTTTTAAAGGAAAGTGAACGCTTAAGTCAGGAAGAAAAAGATTATTTTTCTCTGGTTGCGCCAACGATGTCCGATGCAGTTGCTGCAATGTCACTGAAGCGTCTTTCTATGTGCTTACACAGTTATTACGGAAAAAAGGTTCTGATTTTTCTTGATGAGTACGATACGCCGTTGCAGGAAGCTTACATGTATGGATTTTGGGACGAATTGACAGGTTTTATGCGTGGATTATTTAATTCCACATTTAAGACAAATCCTTATCTGGAACGAGCTCTGTTGACAGGAATAACGCGGGTTAGTAAAGAGTCTATTTTTTCTGATCTAAACAATTTAACAGTTATAACTACTACTTCGGAGCAATATGCTGATTGCTTTGGATTTACAGAAACAGAAGTATTTGACGCCCTGGAAAAGTATGGAATGTCAGATCGGCAAGTCGAAGTTCAGACATGGTATGACGGATTTTCCTTTGGAAACAAAAAGGATATTTATAATCCATGGTCAATCACATGTTTTTTGAAAGAGAAGAAGCTAAGACCCTACTGGGCAAATACCAGTTCCAATCAGCTTGTGGGAAAACTGGTAAGAGAAGGCTCTGCTCAGATAAAAATGGTCATGGAAGATCTTTTGGCAGGGAAAAGCTTTCAGACGGAAATTGACGAGGAAATTATTTTTGAGCAGCTGCAGCGGAAGAAGGGGGCAATCTGGAGTCTGTTTCTTGCTGGCGGTTATTTGAAAGTTGTAAAGAGTGAGTTTGATATATCCAGTGGTAGATACAGCTATGAATTGGCTTTGACAAATCAGGAAGTCAAAATGCTTTTTGAAGATATGGTGGAGGGATGGTTTTCTGATGAAACAGTCCCATATAATGATTTTCTGAAAGCTTTTCTGGCAAAAGATCTGGATTATATGAATGAATATATGAACCGTGTAGCAGAAGCGACATTCAGTACCTTTGATACTGGCAGAAACCCGTCTGATGATACCAATCCTGAAAGATTTTATCATGGATTTGTACTTGGGCTGATTGTTGAACTTGCAGGAAAGTATCGGGTTACCTCTAATCGGGAAAGTGGATTTGGCCGATATGATGTTATGCTGGAACCCCTGGAGAAAACGAAAGATGCCTTTGTCCTGGAATTTAAAGTATTTAATCCACGTAAAGAAAAGACATTGGAAGATACTGTGGCAAACGCATTACAGCAGATAAACGAAAAAGATTATGACTGTGAGCTTTTAAGCCGGGGAATTCAGAAAGAGAATATTTTCCATTATGGATTTGCTTTTGAGGGGAAAAAAGTATTGATCGGATAGTTTGGGGAACAATCCCCTTGCCCGCCGATTGTCTATGTAGTAAAATAAAGCTACAAGACAATCGACGGATTTTTTACGTAAAGAAAACTTACTTAAGAATCGCCGGAAAGGAAAGCATTTAAAATGGATAAAATAGCAGTACTAATCCCCTGTTACAACGAGAGCAAAACCATAGAAAAGGTTGTAACAGATTTCAAGAAAGCATTGCCGGAAGCGGTAATATATGTATACGATAATAATTCCACTGACCATACAGATGAAATTGCCCGCAGAGCAGGTGCTGTAGTCAGATACGAATATCAGCAGGGCAAAGGAAACGTTATTCGCAGAATGTTTCGTGAAATTGAGGCACAGTGTTATATCATGGCAGACGGAGATGATACTTATCCCGCAGAATTTGCCCCTTCAATGGTTGAGAAGGTATTGAATAAAAAGGTTGATATGGTAGTGGGAGATCGTCTGTCATCTACTTATTTTACAGAGAATAAGCGGCCATTCCATAATTTTGGAAACAGTCTGGTGCGTAAATGCATTAACATTATGTTTAAAACCCAGATAAACGACATCATGACAGGCTACAGAGCATTCAGCTACCAGTTTGTAAAGTCCTTCCCTGTATTATCCAAGGGGTTTGAGATTGAGACTGAAATGAGCATTCACGCAGTTGATAAGAACATGTATATCGAAAATGAAGTGATCGAGT
The DNA here is from genome assembly GCF_027662325.1 of Blautia faecis. Taxonomy (NCBI): domain Bacteria; kingdom Bacillati; phylum Bacillota; class Clostridia; order Lachnospirales; family Lachnospiraceae; genus Blautia; species Blautia faecis. The sequence goes on from NZ_JAQDKY010000009.1 coordinate 59,803, forward strand.
ACAGAGACCGTCCCGAAGGCAGTGAATCCAAACTGAATACATATTCAGATGGCTTCCGGGTACTGAAAACCATAGCCAAATTATACCGTAATTATAAGCCAATGGCATTCTTTGGACTGGTGGCAGCAGTGCTTTTGATCCTTGGAATTGGATTCTTTATCCCGGTATTTGTAACCTTCCTTGAAACCGGACGCGTGGGAAAAATTCCTACTCTGATTGTATGTGGTTTTGCTGTTTTGGGAGCAATTCAGTCATTGTTTTCCGGACTGGTCCTGCAGACAATGGTCCAGAAGAACCGGCAGGATTTTGAAATGGAACTGCAGAGAATACAGGAGCAGTATAATAATTTAGAAAAATAAAATGAAAAAAGTGGAAGCGCGAAAATGAGCTTCCACTTTTTACGTTATATGATTATTGTTGTAGTCTGTATAATAAGAAGAATTTCAATCACCATCATGGTTTCCCATATTTTGCAGCTGTTTTTGTGATCTACTGACACCATCTAAGTTGAGAACAGGGAGCAAGAGGAGGAAAATAACGTTCTTGAATGCCCTGTATATGATTGTAAACATCTTTAACTCAGGAACTGTACAGGTAAACGTCTCTGTAAGAACGGGGGAATCCGAGGACAAGGTTATGGTACCTGTAGGTTTATGAGTTGTCATCATAACGTACTCAATGGGCTGATGAAGGTTAAAACGAAACTGGGCTTTATACATAAGAAGACATACACCACTGATAGAGAGAAGAATGATAAAAAGCGAGAGGATATGTCCTGGTATTTTCTTTTCTTTATTCATATATAGAATCTCCTGTGTAAAAAATATTTGTGAAATATGCTCTGCTATTCACACAAAAATAAAATTTCATGTTAAAATATTATAACGAATCGGAAATAAATATGCAATGATTTATAAGAAAAGAGAGGGATAAATGAAGAAACGGAAGCGCTTACTGGTTATACTTTCAACATTTGTCATGGCTGCTCAGCCCCTGTGCGTTGCCGCAGAAATGCAGGATGCAGAAGGCTTTGGGGCAGTAGAAGAAATATGGGCTGACGAGGAGAACGAGGAGGAATTTTCAGCTGCTCCTGAAGTGGGGAATGAGGATTTAAATGGCTTTCAGGCTGAAATTTCCACAGAGGAAAATGACAGGATTGAGGCAGAAGAATCTGGTGAGATCATCTCCGGTGCTATTGCAGGAGATTCCGTTGACAGCGGCATCAGCCTTTTTTCTCTGGACTATTATACGGACAGCTATGGTGCTCAGTTGGATGGAAATGCAAAGGCCTTGTACGATCTTCTGGTGCAGAATTATGTGGTGGATTACAGCCAGTATCTGGACAGCGTTGATTTTCCTTTTGAATTTCCTGATACCATTACATTTGAAGCAGTTGTTGAGGATGGCAGTTTTCAGAGAAAAGGAGAAAGCTATGTACAGGCTACCGATGATGTGAAAACAGCAATTCAGGCAGCTTCAGATGCTTTTTCCTATGATTATCCACAAGCTTTCTGGTTCAGGGGCAGCAACTATGGATACTGGGTCAGCTGTGTTCGGGATGGGTCCTCTTCTACCGGATACAGGGGAACCTTTAAGAATTTCACCTTTAAACCGGCAAACAGGGAAATCAGTGAGAATGCCCATACTCGAATGGGGGATTTTATGAATGGTGTTCAGAGTGCTGTTGCAGAGCTGAATGAGCAGACTTTTGGCATGGATATGGAGCAGAAAATAAAGCGGATTCATGATTATATCTGTCAGAGAGTTACTTACAGGAACGATAATACTTTGTGGGTGCATTCTGCCGCCTCGTTGTTTCTGGATGCAGATCCTGCATTTGTCTGCGAGGGCTATGCGAAATCCATGAAAATTTTCTGCTATTATATGGGAATAAATTGTGCCTGTGTCAGCGGAACAGCCAGGGGAACTTCTTCAGGAACTCCTGGAGCGCACATGTGGAATTATGTACAGATGGATGATGGAAACTGGTATCTGGTGGATGCCACATGGGATGATGTGGGAACCCCTCCATCTTCACGGTATTTGCTGGTAGGAAGGGCTACAAAGGGGCAATATATTACCATTGGTGAGGAACGTGTGGAGTATACTAGTTTTTCTACTACCTCAGCAGAAACGGCTGGCCCTGTGTTTATTTTGCCGGTTCTGGCAGAAGGGAGTTATGCGGATAATAAGGGGAAAAATGAGCCCGCAGTTACATCTGCGCCTACAGTGACACCAACTGCGGCGGTAAGTGCGGGACCGACCCCGACTGCAAGTGCGGAACCGACCCCGACCGTAAGCGTGAAACCAGCGCCAACCGTAAGTGTGGCTCCGACTCCGACTGCAAGTGCGGAACCGACCCCGACCGTAAGCGTGAAACCGGCGCCAACCGTAAGTGTGGCTCCGACTCCGACTGCAAGTGCGGAACCGACCCCGACCGTAAGCGTGAAACCGGCGCCAACCGTAAGTGTGGCTCCGACTCCGACTGCAAGTGCGGAACCGACCCCGACCGTAAGCGTGAAACCGGCGCCAACCGTAAGTGTGGCTCCGACTCCGACTGCAAGTGCGGAACCGACCCCGACCGTAAGCGTGAAACCGGCGCCAACCGTAAGTGTGGCTCCGACTCCGACTGCAAGTGCGGAACCGACCGTAAGCGTGAAACCGGCGCCAACCGTAAGTGTGGCTCCGACCCCGACTGCAAGTGCGGAACCGGCACCGACTGTAAGCGTGAAACCGGCGCCAACAGCAAGTGTGAAAACGACACCCACCGCGAGTGTAGCCCCGATACCAACTGTAAGCGTGGCTCCAATACCGACTGCGACACCTGCACCAACTACCACCATACTTACCTTACGGGTAAAACAAACCTACAAGTCAGGTGGTAAAATAAAGTCAGTCCGCACAACCAATAAGAAGATTGCCAAAGTGGATAAGAGGGGCAAAATCACTGGGAAAAAAGCCGGAAAAGCAACGGTAACCATCACTTATACCAACGGAAGCCGCAGGATTTTCCAGGTAAAAGTGCAGAAAGGCATTGTAAAAACAACGTCTGTTTCCGTGAATAAACGGAATATAATCCTTGCCAGAAAAGGAAAAAGCTTTCAGCTGAAAGTTACTCTCACACCAGTCACCAGCCAGCAAAAAGTAACTTATAAAAGTTCCAATTCCAAAGTAGCAGCAGTAAATTCAAAAGGAAAAATAGTTGCGAAAAAGAAAGGAACAGCTACAATTACAGTGAAGTCAGGAAACAAAAAAATTACCTGTAAAGTCAAAGTAAAGAAATAACCCCTAAATACTGTCAGAACCGAAACAAAATAAAGTTTGGTTTTGACAGTATTTTTTTATTGACAAAGCCCAAAAATATGATATACTTTGATAATCAAACTATTTTAAAATAAAAACAAGAAACTACACAACATACCTGGAGGGTATTATGGTTGGAAAAATAAAGGGAACCGGTTCCTACAGGCCGGTTCAGGTGTGGGACAATGACAAACTGTCCCACATGATGGATACAAGTGATGAGTGGATTCGTGGGCGAACCGGAATCGGTCAGAGACACATTGCAAGCCGTGGAGAGACCGTTGCTTATATGGCAGCTCGTGCGGCTGAGGAAGCTCTTTCAGATGCAGGAATGCGACCGGAAGAGATTGACTTGCTCCTGGTGTCTACCATGTCATCTGAAAGAATCATGCCGTGTGCTGCATGCGAAGTGCAGAAGTTGATCGGTGCAGTGAACGCGGCCTGTTTTGATCTGAACGGTGCATGTACAGGATTTCTGTTGGCGTTGAATACAGCCCAGGCCTATCTGGGACAGCAGATTTATCGCAGGGCATTGGTAATTGGTTCTGAAACTCTTTCCCATCTTACAAATTGGAAGGACAGAAGTACCTGCGTATTGTTTGGCGATGGTGCCGGTGCGGTGGTGCTGGAAGCAGAAGAAAATGCAGTCTATACCCAGGCTGTTCATTCTATTGGAAGCAGAGGCGAAGCCCTTACCTGTGTCAGCCGCAATCAGCAGCAATTTATAGAAGAAGACGCAGATATTTCGTCAACTTACATGCAGATGGATGGAAAAGAAGTATTCAAATTTGCAGTTTCCAAAGTTCCGGAAGTGATTATGGAGGTTTTGGAAAAAGCAGGAAAAACAAAAGAAGAAATCCGCTTTTACATGCTTCATCAGGCGAATAAAAGGATCGTTGCTTCTGTGTCAAAACACATGAACGAACCTTTGGAAAAGTATCCGATGAACATAGAAAATTTAGGAAATACATCCTCCGCAAGCATTCCGCTTCTCCTGGATGAGTGGAATAAAAAAGGCAGATTAAATTCAGGAGACTGGATTATCCTTTCAGGATTTGGCGGTGGACTTACCTATGGAGCCAGCCTGCTTCAGTGGTAAAAATGTGTATCAGGGCTTTGAAAAATAAAACTATAGCAGATAAAAAAGCTGCTTTGCTCTGGAAATAAGGTAATTCAGGCTGATAAATACAGGTTGTTAGAGAGCGTTTTGAAAATCATTTCCGCAATCTGCGCGCCTATTTTGCAGTATATTTTGCAGAATGTCTTTTTCAACACACTCGGGTCATATAAAGTGAACAGCAACCAAGTAAAGCTTTGAATCATAAAAAGTTGAAAATGGATTTGAAAATCTAAAAAACAAAATAAGGAGAACAAAAAAATGTTAGAAAAAATCAAAGAAATCGCAGCAGATTCATTAGGAGCAGACGTAAGTACAATGACAGCAGAAACATCTTTCAAAGAAGATCTCGGAGCAGATTCCCTTGATCTTTTTGAGATGGTAATGGCACTGGAGGAAGAGTTTGAGGTAGAGATTCCTACTGAAGATCTTGAGAATATTAAGACCATCGGTGATGTGGAAAGCTATCTTCAGAGTCGCCAGTAATTTGAAAATTTTGTATTCAGACTTTGGCAGTATACAGAAATAATCAGCCGGAATGTCAGGAAATATAAGTTATTTAAAGGATGATTCCGGCATGTATTTGCCATAGGCGGGCATGGTATAACGGAATTACAGAATGGAGAATTTCATGAAAACAGAAGTTACAGAATTACTTGGAATTGAATACCCGATCATTCAGGGCGGCATGGCCTGGGTGGCAGAATATCATCTGGCAGCAGCTGTTTCAGCAGCTGGCGGACTGGGGCTGATTGGAGCCGCAAGCGCTCCTGCAGACTGGGTTCGTCAGCAGGTACGGGAGGTAAAAAAACTGACCGATAAACCTTTTGGTGTGAATATTATGCTGATGAGTCCATACGCAGATGAGATTGCACAGGTAATTGTGGAAGAAAAAGTTCCAGTGGTTACAACCGGTGCAGGAAACCCTGAGAAATACATGAAAATGTGGAAGGAAGCAGGAGTAAAGATCATTCCGGTTATTGCTTCTGTGGCTCACGCAAAGAGAATGGAGCGATGCGGAGCGGATGCCGTAGTGGCAGAAGGATGTGAATCCGGCGGCCATATCGGTGAGACAACCACAATGGTTCTGGTGCCTCAGGTCGTAGATGCAGTGAACATTCCGGTTATTGCAGCTGGTGGAATCGCAGACGGAAGAGGGATTGCAGCAGCCTTCATGCTTGGTGCAAAAGCCGTTCAGATGGGAACTCATTTTGTGGCAACCACAGAGTGCTGGGCACATCAGAATTACAAAGATATGATACTGAAAGCAAAGGACATTGATACAAAGGTAACCGGTCGTTCCACCGGTCATCCGGTACGTGCTCTCCGCAATCAGATGACAAAAGAATACTTGAAAAAAGAGGCAGAAGGAGTTCCGTTTGAGGAACTGGAGCAGATGACGCTTGGCAGCCTGCGCCGTGCTGTTGTAGACGGAGATGTGAAAATGGGAAGCGTTATGGCTGGTCAGAGTGCAGGACTTGTGAAGGAGCAGATGAGCTGTCAGGAACTGATCAGAAAGCTGGTAAAAGAGACGGATGCGTTGTTGAAAGGAACTGGAATTTATGAGTAAGATCGCATTTCTTTTCCCTGGACAGGGAGCACAGAAGGCTGGAATGGGACAGGATTTTTATGAAAAGTATCCTTCTGCCAGACAGATTTTTGACCAGGCAAGTCAATGGCTTTCTCTGGATATGAAAGCTCTTTGCTTTGAAAAAAATGACAGATTAAACCTTACAGAATATACGCAGGCAGCACTGGTAACCACCTGTCTTGCAATGGAAAAAGTGGTGGAGGAGTGTGGGCTTCATCCGGATATAACTGCCGGATTAAGCCTTGGAGAGTACTGTGCCATTGCTGTTTCAGGTGGAATGAGTGTGAAAGATGCCATAGTAACTGTGCGAAAAAGAGGAATCCTTATGGAACATGCAGTGCCGGCAGGAGAAGGCTCTATGGCAGCTGTTATAGGTCTTGATGCAGATAAGATCCAGACCGCAATTGCAGGAACAAAGGCTGAAATTGCCAATTATAATTGCCCTGGACAGATTGTTATCACAGGACCAAAACCCGCTGTAGAAGAAGCTTCTGTGAAGCTGAAAGAAGCCGGTGCAAGGCGTGTACTTTCCCTTGCAGTAAGTGGTCCTTTTCATTCCTCTTTGCTTCAAAATGCAGGAAAAGAACTGGAAAAAGAACTGTCAAAAGTAGAGTTTTCCGGTCTGAAGATTCCTTATGTGACCAATGTGACCGCCCAGTGTGTGACAGACATCAGCGAGACAAAAGATCTTCTTGCAAGGCAGATTTCTTCCTCTGTTCTTTGGCAGCAGAGTGTGGAAAAGATGATTCAGGAGGGTGTGGATACTTTCGTAGAGATTGGTCCCGGAAAGACTTTGGCTGGTTTTATGAAGAAAATAGCGCCGGAAATGAAGACCTATAATATTCAGAATGTGGAAGATCTTGAACAGATTTCAGATCTTATACACAGTAGAAAATAAGATCAAAAACAGTTAATTAAAACAATACAGGTATTATCAGAAGCAGCCGATACGGAGAAATTCAGAAGTGGTTAACAAGGGGAAAGTTAATGCTTGTCGTGCTGGAAAAATATGATATTCACCTGACTTTACAGGAGTAAAACAAGGAATGAATGCAGAAAAAAAGATTGCAGTTGTAACAGGTGCTTCCCGTGGAATTGGAAGAGCGATTGCTCTTGAGCTTGCTGCTAAGGGAGCATTTGTAGTTATAAATTATAATGGTTCAAAAGAAAAAGCAGAGGCAGTGAAAGCAGAGATTATTGCTGCCGGAGGTTCGGCTGAAACCAGTCAGTGCAACGTATCTGACTTTGATGCCTGCGGCGCTTTTATTAAAGAAACAGTAAAAAAATATGGACAGATAGATATCTTGGTGAATAACGCAGGAATTACAAAAGACGGGCTTCTGATGGCAATGAGTGAGGATGATTTCTGCAGGGTTATAGATACAAATCTTAAAGGAACTTTTAACTGCATTCGTCATGTGGCCAGACAGATGTTGAAGCAGAAAAGCGGACGCATTGTAAATATGGCATCCATTGTTGGCATCGGCGGAAACCCCGGACAGGCTAATTATGCAGCCTCAAAAGCAGGTGTGATCGGTCTCACAAAGACTGCAGCAAAGGAACTTGCATCAAGAGGAATTACCGTAAATGCCGTTGCTCCTGGCTTTATCAGAACGGACATGACAGATGTACTTTCTGATAAGGTAAAAGAAGAAACCTTGAAGAATATTCCTATGGGAACTTATGGTGAACCGGAGGATGTAGCCAAGGCAGTAGCATTCCTGGCATCACCGGAAGCCAGATATATTACAGGGCAGGTTTTGTGCGTAGACGGAGGAATGTTATGAGTAAAAGACGTGTAGTGGTGACTGGACTTGGAGCAGTAACACCTGTGGGAAATAATGTGCAGGCCTTCTGGGAAAGTGTAAAAACAGGTAAGGTAGGAATTGGAGAAATTACCAGATTTGATACTGCAGATTTTAAGGTGAAGCTTGCGGCAGAAGTAAAAGATTTTAATGCAAAAGATTATATGGATTTCAAATCTGCCAAACGAATGGAACTGTTTTCCCAATATGCAGTGGCTGCAGCAAAGGAGGCTATGGCAGATGCAGGAATTGAAATGGGAAAAGAAGATCCTTTCCGTGTCGGAGTGATCGTGGGATCCGGAATTGGAAGCCTTCAGGCAATGGAATCTGCAGATCAGAGACTGATCCAGCGCGGACCATCCAAGGTTGACCCTCTTCTTGTTCCCAAAATGATCAGCAATATGGCCGCTGGAAACGTATCCATTGCTCTTGGTGCAAGGGGAAAATGCACCAACGTAGTGACTGCCTGTGCGTCTGGAACACATTGTATCGGAGATGCATTTCGTGCAATCCAGTATGGTGATGCAGAGGTTATGATCGCAGGGGGAACGGAAGGTGCGATCAGCCCGGTTGGTGTGGCTGGATTCACGAATCTGACTGCCCTTAGCACCAGTCAGGATCCATATCGTGCGTCCATTCCATTCGATAAAGAAAGAGGCGGTTTCGTAATTGGAGAAGGAGCCGGAGTTGTTGTTCTGGAGGAACTTGAGCATGCAAAAGCACGTGGTGCGAAGATCTATGCTGAGGTAGTGGGATATGGCGCAACTGCCGATGCCTACCACATTACGTCTCCGATTGAAGACGGCAGCGGAGCGGCACGTGCTATGATGGATGCCATGAAAGAAGCTGGTATACAGCCAGAAGAAATCGACTACATTAATGCGCACGGAACAGGTACACACCACAACGATCTTTTTGAAACAAGAGCCATTAAAGCAGCCCTTGGAGATGCGGCTAAGAAGGTAAAAATTAATTCTACCAAATCTATGATCGGACATCTTTTAGGAGCCGCCGGAGGTGTGGAAGCTGTTGTCTGTGTGAAGTCCATTGAGGAAGGTTTTATTCATCAGACTGTAGGCACAAAGGAGACAGAAGAAGAGTTGGATCTCGATTATTGTATCGGCGGACCAACACGGCAGGAAGTAAATTATGCTATGAGTAATTCTCTTGGATTTGGTGGACATAACGCAGTACTTTTAATGAAAAAATACAGGTAAAAGTGAGTAATATCAGTTTGCGAAGCCTGTAACTTTGAAGGTACTGAACAGCTACATTTAAAGTATGAATTGCTGCAGAAATTGCTGTAAATAAGGAGAAAAAATCATGGAATTTGAACAGATATTAAAGTTGGTTGACCATGTATCAGCTTCTCATCTGGAGTCTTTCTGCTATGAAAGTGATGGAGTGAAACTGACTTTAAATAATAAAATTGCACCTGTGATCATACCTGGAACCATGCAAAATAACATATTATCTGGTGCTGAAACAGGAGAAAAAGGTTTCGTATATGGAGAAAAGTATAGCATTTCAGAACAGGCTCCAGATAGAAAAATGGCGGATAAAGAACTTTCTGCAAGTGAGAAAAAACAGGCTTCAGATACAATGATTTCCAACGGAGAACCAACAGGAAATACTGTGAAATCTCCTCTGGTAGGAACATTCTATGCAGCTCCATCTGAGGATGCTCCTGCCTTTGTAAAAGTGGGAGATATAGTAAAAAAAGGACAGATTCTTGCTATTGTAGAAGCTATGAAACTGATGAACGATATTGAAAGCGATTTTGATGGAGAAGTTGCAGAAATTCTGGTTGAAAACGGTCAGCCTGTAGAGTATGGACAGCCGTTATTTGTAATCCGTTGATATAGAAAGAAGCTAAATTTTATAATATCCATGTTAAAAGGTCAGAATCCCTTTTGACACGCAGACCATTTTATCAAAAATAGGATAAATACATTTGTTTTTCAATGAAATAGGAGCAGATATGAATCACTTAAATATAAAACAAATTGAGGAAATCCTTCCTCATCGTCACCCGTTCCTTTTGGTTGACTACATCGAAGATTATGAACCGGGAGAATTTGCTGTTGGCTATAAATGTGTCACATTCCGGGAGGATTTTTTTAAAGGACATTTTCCCCAGGAGCCGGTAATGCCAGGCGTTCTGATCGTGGAGGCACTGGCACAGACAGGTGCGGTCGCGATTCTTTCCAAGCCTGAAAACAAAGGCAGGATTGCTTACTTTGGCGGCATTGATAAGTGCCGGTTTAAAGGGAAAGTTCAGCCTGGAGATAAGTTAAAACTGGAAATGAAAGTCATGAAACAGAAAGGGCCTATGGGTGTTGGAGAGGCTGTGGCAACTGTGGATGGAAAGGTTGTAGTGAAAGCGGAACTTACTTTTATGGTGGGCTAGATAGATGTATATAACGATACTCGGAAGGGTGAAATTATGATCAGAAAGTTATTAATTGCCAATCGCGGAGAAATTGCCGTAAGGATCATCCGCGCCTGTCGGGAAATGGGAATAGAAGCAGTTGCAGTGTATTCTGAGGCAGACAAAGAAAGCCTGCATACGCAGCTTGCAGACGAAGCCATCTGTATTGGACCGGGACCTTCTGTTAAAAGTTATCTGAATATGGAAAGTATTATCAGTGCCGCCATAGTATCCGGTGCAGATGCAATACATCCTGGATTTGGCTTCTTATCTGAAAATGCCAGATTTGCCCAGATTTGTGAGCAGTGCGGCATCACTTTTGTGGGACCTCCATCACAGGTAATCCAGAATCTGGGAAACAAACAGATTGCCAGAAATACCATGGAAGCAGCAGGAGTTCCAGTAATCCCCGGCACTACAAAAGCTATTCTGGATGTGGAAACAGGAGCAAGAGAGGCCAGTCAGATTGGCTATCCGGTCATCATAAAAGCAGCTCTTGGAGGCGGTGGAAAAGGTATGAGAACTGCCTTCTCTCCGGAGGACTTTGAACTGGCATTTCTTACAGCTCAGAAGGAATCTCAGATCGCATTTGGAGATGGAACCATGTATATCGAGCACTTTGTGGAACATCCCAGACATATTGAATTTCAGATCCTTGCAGACAGTCATGGAAATGTAGTGCATCTTGGAGAAAGGGACTGTTCGATTCAGCGAAATCATCAGAAAATGATTGAAGAATCTCCTTCTATGGCAGTGTCAGAAGAGCTGCGAAAAGAGATGGGAATTGCAGCAGTAAAAGCGGCGAAAGCAGCACATTATGTAAATGCCGGAACCATTGAATTTCTCCTTGAAAAGACAGGAAAATTTTATTTTATGGAGATGAATACCCGTATTCAGGTTGAGCATCCTGTGACAGAATGGGTTACCGGTCTGGATCTGGTAAAGGAGCAGTTAAGGATTGCTTCCGGGGAAACTCTGCCTTTTTCCCAGGAAGATATTCATATTCAGGGACATGCTATAGAATGTCGTATTAATGCCGAAAATCCATGGAAAAATTTTCGCCCGTCACCTGGAACAATCACGGATCTTCATCTTCCCGGAGGCCAGGGAATCCGGGTAGATACAGGAATTTACAATGGTTATCAGATTCCACCGTATTATGATTCCATGCTTGCAAAGCTGATCGTACACGGCAATAACCGTGAGGAAGCAATTGCAAAAATGAAAAGCGCTCTGGGAGAAATGATCATTCAGGGTGTTGATACAAATGTAGACTATCAGTTTGAAATTATGAACGATCCGGACTATCAGAAAGGTGTATTTGATATCGGCTTTCTGGAGAGTCATCAGATCGGAGGAGTGAAGGTAAATGAAGCTTAGATATGCCTTTAAACGTACAATTGCAAACAAATCTGCAGGTGCAGATAAAGAACTGAAACCAGAAGTGCCGGATGGTATGCTGAAGAAATGCAATGCCTGCAAGGCCGCTGTATTTGTAGATGAGGTGAAAAAGAATGCCTATATCTGTCCGCATTGCGGCAATTATTTCCGTGTTCATGCAAGGAGAAGAATCGAAATGCTGGCAGATGAAGGAACCTTTGAAGAGTGGGATAAGGTAATGCCAATAAGTAATCCTTTGTCCTATAAAGGGTACGAAGAGAAGGTAAAAAAGCTTCAGGAAAAGACAAACCTGGACGAAGCAATTGTCACAGGAAAGGCAAAAATAGGCGGAATATCTGTAGTGCTTGGAGTGTGTGACAGCCGTTTTCTCATGGCTAGTATGGGAGAAAATGTGGGAGAAAAAATTGCCAGAGCAGTAGAAAGGGCAACACAGGAACGTCTGCCTGTAGTGCTTTTTGCCTGCTCAGGAGGTGCCAGAATGCAGGAAGGAATTGTATCCCTGATGCAGATGGCAAAGACTTCCGCAGCTTTAAAAAGACACAGCGATTCCGGGCTTCTTTATATCAGTGTCCTTACGAATCCAACTACCGGTGGTGTGACAGCAAGCTTTGCCATGTTGGGAGATATTATCCTAGCAGAACCAGGTGCATTAATTGGTTTTGCAGGTCCCAGAGTGATAGAACAAACGATCCGGCAGAAGCTTCCTAAAGGATTTCAGAGTTCAGAATTTCTGTTGGAACATGGATTTATTGATCAGATTGCAGAACGAAAGAACATGAAAGAAACACTGGCCAGACTCTTGAAAATGCATTGTAAAAATGATTGTGCGGAAAGTCTGGAAGGACAGGAAAATGCAGAGAAGATTTCAGAAAAAAAATCTGATTCAGCTGACGGCATGTCTGTAAACAACAAATTAAATGTGGATTTTACGACGAAAATCACAGCAAAAAAATCTGCCTGGGAGCATGTTTCTCTTGCACGAAGCAAAGAACGCCCAACAGGAAAAGATTATCTTCCCTGGCTGTTTGATTACTTTATAGAGCTTCATGGAGATAGACTTTTTGGCGATGATCCGGCTCTGATTGGCGGTATTGCATACCTTGCAGGAAAGCCTGTAACTGTGATCGCCCAGGAAAAAGGAAATGGTACAAAAGAGAATATTGCCCATAATTTTGGCATGGTTTCTCCGGAAGGCTACCGAAAATCCCTGCGTCTTATGAAGCAGGCAGAAAAATTCCACAGACCAGTGATCTGCCTTGTGGATACACCCGGGGCGTTTTGTGGACTGGAGGCGGAAGAACGGGGCCAGGGAGAGGCAATTGCCCGAAATCTGTATGAGCTCTCCAGCCTTAAAGTTCCGGTGCTTTCTATTGTAATTGGAGAAGGCGGCAGCGGTGGGGCCCTTGCTCTTGCCGCAGGTGATCAGGTCTGGATGATGGAGAATTCCATTTATTCAATTCTTTCCCCAGAAGGCTTTGCATCTATTTTGTGGAAAGACAGCACACGGGCAAAGGAAGCCGCAGAAGTAATGAAGCTGACAGCCGTAGATCTGAAGGACCTTGGAATTATTGAGCAGGTAATCCCTGAGAATCAGCCTCTTACCAGAGAAAATATGGCAGATACCATGGAAGAGTTGAAAAACAGAATAGAAGAATTCCTGGAAACTTATCAGTTGCTTGATCCGGAAAAATTACTGAATAAGCGCTATAAGCGTTTTCGAAATTTGTAAAATTGTAGAAAAACATATCAAATTGTGATATACTTACCGTAAATATTTGCTTGAATGTTTTATAGAAAATAATGTTGTCACATTATAGGAGAGAAAAGAGTGGAGAACAGGGAAGTTATTAATGATGTACTGGTACATCTGTTTAACGAGATTATGGAGCTGGAAGAGCAGGCAATCATTACGGAAGAATATAAGGATATCACGAATAATGATATGCATATTATTGAAGCTGTAGGCCTTGGTGGGAACAAAATGTCCGACATTGCGGCCAAACTGAATATCACCGTAGGTTCCCTGACTACTTCCATGAACAGCCTTGTAAAAAAGGGATACGCCACAAGGGAGCGAAGTGAGCAGGATCGCCGTGTGGTATTTATCCATCTCACCCTGAAAGGAAGAAAGGCATATCATCACCATGCGGAATTTCACCGCAAAATGACAGATGCAGTGCTTGATGTACTGGACGAGAAGGAAGCGCTTGTCCTTGCCAAGGCCCTGGACAGTCTGACCCTTTTCTTCAGGCAGTATAAAGCATGATATGGGTAGAACCGGATTATTTTGACTGTGACGAAACTGAATTTCTCTTTTTCCTGAATTCCATGTTTTGATCTGGATAATGATTATGACGCATATAGTTTGACTATAAATCCAAGAGACAAATATCTGACTGCTGTAGCAGTATAGTTTCTATTACGGTTACTGTTCACTCCGTTCACAGTAACACGCTTCGCGATGCACAGAAATCATGCTTTGCATGATTTCGCGCCGCAACTCTCGGGTTTTCTGTGAACTTTGTTCACAAAAAACACCTCGCGGAATGTTACCAGTGAACAGTAACCTATTACGAACTGATGGGATCAGGTAAAGATCCGGAAAGGACATTCTATGAAGAGAAGAGCATTATCATGGTTTATGGCAGCTGCACTTGGTGTTGGAACAATGGCTGGAGGTATTGGAAGCGCAAATATTGTATTGGCAGAAGAACAGAAGGAAGAAACGGAAGCGGCAGATGAGACATCAGAAGAGCCGGCTGATGAGACGGATTCAGACAGTTCTGTAATGAAAATTGGGGCACTGAAGGGTCCTACTGCAATGGGAATGGCACAGCTTCTGGACGATGAGAATTACGAGTTTTCCCTTGCTGCATCTCCAGATGAAATTGTCCCAATGATCGTTCAGGGACAGGTAGATGTAGCAGCTGTTCCATCCAATTTAGCCTCCGTTTTATATCAGAAAACAGATAAAAACGTCAGCGTTCTGGCAGTAAATACTCTTGGTGTTCTTTATCTGGTGGAGAATGGTGATTCCATCCAGTCTGTAGATGATTTAAAGGGAAAAACGATCTATGCCAGTGGTAAAGGTGCGACTCCGGAGTATGCGTTAAACTCTGTTCTGAAGTCTAATGGACTGGATCCGGAGAAGGATGTGACCATTGAGTACAAGTCTGAGCATGCAGAGGTTGTAGCAGCGCTTGCAGAAGACCAGACAGCAGTTGGACTTCTTCCACAGCCTTTTGTAACCACTGCACTTATGAAGAATGAGAACCTTCGTGTGGCCCTTGACCTGAATGAGCTTTGGGAGTCTTCTGCAACAGATGGAAGCAGGCTGGTAACAGGTGTTGTAATTGCCAGAAATGATTATCTGAAAGAGCATGAAGCAGATATTGATGCGTTTATGGATGCATATAAGGACTCTGTAGAATTTGTAAATTCTGATACAGAAGCAGCTGCCCAGATCATTGGAAACCATGATATTATTCCGGCAGAAGTTGCAGCAAAAGCCATTCCGGAATGCAGTATTGTATTCATGGAGGGCGACGAAATGCAGACCATTCTTTCCGGCTATCTGAACACACTAAATGAGCAGAATCCGGAAACAATCGGAGGTCAGTTACCAGATGAGGACTTCTATTATAAACGCTGATAAGGCAAAAAAATATCGGATATTTTATAAAATTGTGGCAGCTGCTGTATGGATTATGGTATGGCAGCTGACCAGTATGTGGCTGAAACAGGAGATCCTTCTGGCATCTCCTGTTTCTGTTATAAAGAGACTTACCGAATTGATTGTAATGGGAGATTTCTGGAAATCTGTGGTGTTCAGTTTCGTAAGGATTATACTGGGATTTTCTCTGGCTTTGATCCTGGGAACGGTTCTGGCGGCGCTTTCTTCTGCTTTTTTTGCTGTGGAAGTGCTGATGGAGCCATTGATCATGGTGATAAAAGCTACGCCAGTTGCTTCTTTTATCATTCTGTGCCTGATTTGGATCCCATCCAGAAACTTATCCGTTTTTATTTCGTTTCTCATGGTTTTTCCAGTGGTATATACAAATATTCTGGAAGGAATCAGGCAGACGGACAAACAGCTTCTGGAGATGGCAGATTCCTTTGGAGCGGGAGTGGGAAAAAAATTACAATTTATCTATCTTTCCCAGGTTATGCCATATGCAGTTACTGCCTGTAAACTGGGACTTGGTCTCTGTTGGAAAGCGGGAATTGCGGCTGAAGTAATCGGCATTCCAGCTGGTTCCATCGGTGAAAAATTATACAAAGCCAAGGTGTATCTGGAGACACCAGACCTGTTTGCATGGACAATTGTCATTATTGCAGTGAGTGTGGGATTTGAGAAGATTTTTATGTTTGCGTTGAGAAGAAGTGTGGGAGAATAACCGTAAAAGGAAGCATTTTCGAGAAAATATCCGGGCGAAAATGCTTCCTTTTTATAGGGAGCTTTAAAACCTGCATATCCTGCAGAAAGCCTTTGCTTTAGTCTACTCCGTTTTTTGCGCAGATATCAGCGAGACAGCATCTGTCGCAATAAGGCCTGGTTCTGGCAGTACAGACTTCCCGTCCGTGGTTTACCAGGCGGTGACAGAAGTCATTTCCCTCTTCCGGCGGAATGATTTTCCACAGTGCCATTTCAACTTTCTTAGGATCCTTGATTCCATCCACAAGGCCAATCCGGTTGGTGAGACGAATGCAGTGTGTATCAGTGACAATAGCTGGTTTACCGAATACATCGCCCATGATCAGATTGGCACTTTTGCGTCCTACACCAGGGAGGGCGAGAAGAGCGTCAAAGTCACATGGAACATTGTCATGGTATTTTTCATGCAGGATTTTCATGCATGCGCTGATGTCTCTGGCTTTACTTTTTCCCAGTCCGCAAGGCTTTACAATCGCTTCAATTTCTTCAGGAGCAGCAGCTGCAAGTGCGGCTACATCCGGATATCTGGCATACAGATCCTGCACTACAACATTGACTCTGGCATCGGTACACTGTGCTGCCAGCCGTACGCTTACCAACAGTTTCCAGGCTTCGTCGTAATCAAGAGTGCAATCTGCCAGGGGGTATTCTTTCTTTAATCGATCTATCACTTCAAGAGCGAGTTCTTCCTTTGTCATTTTGTAAAATCCTTTCATGAATGATGTATTCATTGTAATTGGAAATCCTCGATTTTGCAAGTTTATGCTGCTTTATTTTGTAAGAACTTAGGAAAAAAGGTTACTGTGAACTTTGTTCACAAAAAACGCCTCGCGGAACGTTACCAGTGAACAGTAATGGGAAAAAGATCACTGTTGACTCTGCAGACAGTAACAGAAAAAAGTAATACTTCAGAGTGAAAATGTGAATATTGTTATAAAAAAATCCCGCGGCAGTTATATATACTGCCGCGGGATGCACTTTTTAGTTTAAATGCCAGATATCTTTATTATACTGTGCAATGGTTCTGTCAGAAGAGAAGAATCCTGCCTCACCGATATTTGCAAGCATTTTCTTTGCCCAGCTGTTACGGTCTTCATAATCTGCAAATACCTGATCTTTAACTTTAATATAATCTTTGAGATCCAGCAAAGTCATAAACCAGTCTTTATTCAAAAGCTCGTTATAGAAGTTTCTCAGATGTTCCTCTTTACCAAGCTTCAGCATCGGCTCGCTGACAATAAAATCTACATACTTTTTAATATCAGCATCTCCCTCATAAATTGCTCTGGAATTGTAATCCATCTTCTCATAATGCTTGATAATTTCATCACTGGACTCACCAAAGATATAAATATTATCCTTGCCAACCAGATCGCTGATCTCAACATTTGCTCCGTCCATAGTACCAAGAGTAATAGCACCATTCAGCATAAACTTCATGTTTCCGGTACCGCTTGCCTCCTTGGAAGCCAGGGAAATCTGCTCGGAAATATCGCAGGCAGGGATCAGTTTTTCAGCAGCACTTACATTGTAGTTTTCCACCATAACAAGCTTCATATAAGGTGCTACGTCCGGATCATTCTGAATCAGGGTTTCCAGAGTCAGAAGCAGATGAATGATATCTTTTGCAATGTAATAAGCAGGAGCTGCTTTTGCACCAAAGATGAAAGTAATCGGTCTTTCCGGTTTCTTTCCGTCTTTGATTTCCAGATACTTATAAATAATATAAAGAGCATTTAACTGCTGACGTTTATACTCATGAAGTCTCTTGATCTGGATATCAAAAACACTGTTTTCATCAATCTCGATGCCAGTATTTTCCAGAACAAAATCCTTGCAGATCTTCTTTGCATTTGTCTTGATCTCAAGCAGCTGATCCAGAACCTTCTGGTCATCTTTGTAAGCCAGAAGCTTCTTCAGTTCATCGGCATTTTTCTTATAACCCTCTCCAATAAGTGAAGAAATAAACTTGTTCAGTGGCTGGTTGCAATACATTAACCAGCGGCGGAAAGTAATACCATTGGTCTTATTATTGAATTTTTCAGGATAAATTTCATAAAACTGATGCAGCTCGGAGTTCTTCAGAATCTCTGTATGAAGGGCTGCAACACCATTGATTGAGAAGCCATAATGAATGTCCATATGTGCCATATGAACCAGATTATTGCTGTCAATAATAGCAAGATTTTCAGCCGGATATTTGGCTTTTACTTTTTCATCCAGCTTGCGGATGATCGGAACCAGCTGTGGAACAATGTCTTCCAGATAATGGATTGGCCATTTTTCAAGTGCCTCAGCCAGAATTGTATGATTGGTATATGCACATACATGGGAAACGATTTCAGCAGCTTCATCAAAGTCAATTCCACGCTCACCAAGAAGGCGGATGAACTCAGGAATGATCATACTTGGGTGAGTGTCGTTGATCTGAACGACAGCATAATCAGCCAGATCATGAAGGTTGCTTCCCTTGGAAACTGCCTCATCCAGAATCAGCTGAGCGGCATTGCTGACCATGAAATACTGCTGGTAAACACGAAGCTTACGTCCATCTTCATCACTGTCATCCGGATACAGGAACAGTGTCAGATTGTGGAGAATATCCTTTTTGTTAAAGGTAATTCCATCATGAACCATGGACTCATCTGCCAGATCAATGTCAAAAAGATTAAGGTGGATCGCTTTGTTTTCATAGCCTGCAACATCAATACTATACATGGTAGATTTCAGGGAAAAACCTCTGAAAGGAACCATATAAGTTACATTTGTAGCAGTCAGCCAGGAATCAGGAGTGATCCATGGATTCGGTACTTCATGCTGAAGATTGTCTTCAAAAACCTGTTTGAAAAGTCCAAGATGGTAATTCAGACCAATACCTTCTCCAGGAAGTCCAAGTGTTGCAATAGAATCCAGGAAACATGCAGCCAGACGTCCAAGACCACCATTTCCAAGAGATGGTTCCGGCTCAACAGATTCAATTTCTGCAAGAGATTTGCCATTTTTTTTCAGAAATTCTGCAACCTCATCGTAGATTCCAAGATTGATCAGATTGTTGGAAAGAAGCTTACCAATGAGAAATTCGGCAGAAATATAGTAAATTTTTTTCTTGCCATCGTGATAGCCTTTTGCAGCTAACTGCTCTTTTGTATAGGTGAGAAGTGCTTCGTATACTTCCTGGTCGGTACATGCTGCGCAGTCTTTGTGGAACATGTTCTGGATCATAGTTTCTAAAGCTTTCATAATTATTTTCTCCTTTCGAGAGCGTGTGAATGATGCTCGTCTGAAATCCACCGGTATGCCTGATGCCGTGGACATCACCTTTGTTCGATGGTGTTATATTAGCATATGCATCTCTTAGAAAAATACAACAAAACTGTTCTGTTATGACATTTTTTTGCGGAATTTGTGAGGGGACAGCTGATTGGCTTCCTGAAATTTTTTTATAAAATAACTGGTATTGTTAAAACCTACATCTAGAGCAATGTCCGTCACAGATGCATCTGTATGCAAAAGCAGGGACTTTGCCTTTTCAAGTCTGTAGTCATTCAGGTAGGCTGCTGCTGTTTTTCCGGTATACTGTTTGAACAGCTTCATAAAATAGAATTCACTGTAATTGGAAAGACCGGACAGTTCCTTTACAGACAGAGGCTCACGGTAATGGGCACTGATATAGTCCAGGACCTTTTTTACAGATAAAAGATTCCTGTTCTGTTCGGCATCTGTAGTAATGATGTAATTTCCTGCCAGCATTTCATAAAAAAGCCCATAGAAAAGTCCTTTCAGCTTCATATAATAGAAGGGCGGTTTTTCCTTGTGGCATTTATGGATCTCGCAGAAAAGATGGAAAATATTATTATAATTTTCATTGGCAGGAGTGATCAGATGGGTGAATTCTGCCCGGTTCTCCATAAGCAGGGAGATTACTTTTTCCTGACAGAGATCCCCTGCAGGACCCGCCAGAAAGCTAAGGTCAAACACCACGCTTCTGTAATATAAAATATGTCTGGAATCTGACTTGATTCCATGCAGAACACCGCTGTTGACAATGAGAAGATCTCCCTCTTTCAGACGCAGTGTTTCCCGGTTAAGCCTTGCAAGCCCGTTTCCCTTGTCAATACAGATGATCTCCATTTCTTTATGCCAGTGGTTGTATAAGGAGCGGAAAATCTCACAATTATCTGTATAAGTTTCTACTGGCAGCTCAAAAGAACCATGGGTTTCAAGCTCCTTCATGGTTTCGTCTACGTTTGGTGAAATATCAGGTATTTTATCTGCCATGGCATCCTCCCTGAAAATGAGTATTATCCACAAGCTTCACGAAGCATGCAGAATTGTGTTATCTATGAACTTTGTTCACAAAAACGCCTCGCGGAACGTTACCAGTGAACCGTAACGAAATGTAAACAATAGCGAAATTTGTTTGCTTATAATTAATATATGTTATCATTGTCTTGTATTATACGTTATGCGTCAAACCTTCGCAAGTCTGTAGAAATTTTCGAAAATCTGACGCTTTTATTGGAAAAGAAAACCAGGTGGTTTATAATAAGGATTAAAAGAGCTGCTGTTCAGTATCTGCACATTGACAAAAGCGGTTACTTAATATTCGCTCTGGATGTGCAAAAGATACAGCGGAAAGGAAGGCATTTTGAAGATAGATTTTAAACATGCAAGAGGCGTTTTCGAGGATTATTTAAATGGATATGACAGAGAAGATGAAAAGATAAAATTAAAAATCATTCACACATATGGGGTGGTAAAAAGTGCTCGTGAAATTGGTCACAGAATGCATTTGAATGAGGAAGACCAGCAGCTTGCAGAGCTTATTGCCCTGCTTCACGATATTGGAAGATTCCAACAGCTTCGTCTTTATAACAGCTTTTCACCGGACACTATGGATCACGCTGCATTCGGTGTACAACTGTTATTTGAGGGAGAAAATCCGATGATCAGCAGATTCATAGAAGACCGAAGCTATGATGACATCATTCGCGTGGCAATTGCCAGACACAGTGATTTCAGGCTGGAAGGAATTCAGGACGAAAGAACTCTTTTCCACGCAAAAATGATCCGCGATGCGGACAAGCTGGACAATTGCAGAGTGAAGCTGGTGGATTCTGTGGAGGCTATGATCGGTGTCCCTCAGGAGCATGCCGGAGAGGGCAAAATATCTCCAAAGGTATGGGAATCCTGCCTGAGAAAAGAGGCAGTTTCATCTCCTGACCGGATTACGTCCGTAGATTACTGGGTGTCCTATGCAGCGCAGTATTATGACCTGAATTTTAAGGAAACATGGCAGATCATGAAAGAAAAGAATTATATTTCCAGGATTATAAAGCGGTTGGAATATAAGGATAAAGACACCAGAGAAAAGATGGAAATACTGGAGCAGCAGATGAACGCTTACATGGAGAAAATCCTATGCTGAGCTCTCAGATTTCTTACCAGATCATCCGCAGCAGCCGCAAAACTATGAGCCTGGAAATTAAGGCTGATGGCAGTGTTGTTGTACGCGCGCCTCTCCGTCTTTCCGAAGCAAAAATTCAGAAATTTGTGGAAGAAAAACAAGAATGGATCCTGAAAAATCTGGAAAAAATCCAGAAAAGAGATGCACAGAAGGAGAACGTACAAAAGCTGTCTGCCCTGGAAAGACAGCATCTGCAGAATAAAGCCTGCGTGGTAATTCCAAGGCGAGTGGCATATTATGCAGAAAAGTTAGGGGTAAGCTATGGGAAAATTACCCTGCGTCAACAGAAAACAAGATGGGGAAGCTGTGCCGCAAATGGAAATCTGAATTTTAACTGGCTGTTAATTCTGGCACCTCCTGAGGTGCTGGATTATGTGGTGGTCCATGAGCTTTGCCACCGTAGGGAAATGAACCATTCCCAGGCATTCTGGAAAGAAGTTGAGAAGATCCTTCCAGATTACCGGGAAAGACAAAAGTGGCTAAAAGACAACGGATGGAGATTAATGGAGGAGGGGTTTTAATGAGAAAAAAAGGAAAAAAATGGTTCGGTTTGCTTATTGCAATTGTATTTTTATGTGCATTCTGTGTACCGGTAGCGGCTGCGTCCAAGCTTCCCAGATTACAGGTAAAAGGCACACAGCTTGTAAACAGCAGTGGGAAAAAAGTACAGCTTAGAGGTATCAGCACCCATGGTCTGTCTTGGTATCCAGAGTATGTAAATCAAAGTGCATTTACTTTTATAAAGAAAAACTGGAAGGTAAATGCAGTGCGTCTTGCCATGTATACTGCTGAATATAACGGCTATTGTACCGGGGATGCATCCAATCGGCGTAAGCTGGAAGCGTGTATTGATAACGGTGTAAAATATGCCACAAATGCAGGTATGTATGTGATTATTGACTGGCATATTTTAAGTGATGGAAACCCTCAGCAAAATCAGAAAGAAGCTTTGAAGTTTTTCAAAAAAATGGCAAAAAAATACAAAAATAATACCAATGTGATCTACGAAATCTGTAATGAGCCAAATGGAGGAACATCCTGGAGTACAATAAAAAAATACGCTGAAAAGATTATAAAAGGTATCCGCACCTATGACAAAAAAGCTGTGATTCTGGTAGGAACGCCCAACTGGTCACAGGATGTAGATCAGGCTGCGCTTTCCCCGGTTAGTAAGAAATACAGGAAAAACGTAATGTACACCCTGCACTTTTACGCAGCAACACATAAGGAATGGCTGAGAGATAAAGCACAGGCTGCCCTTGATAAAGGACTGCCGTTATTTGTATCCGAGTTTAGTATCTGTGATGCTTCTGGAAATGGTGGACTTGATAAAGCTGAAGCAAAAAAGTGGCTGACTTTCCTGGATAAAAACAATATCAGCTATATGGCATGGAGCCTGTCAAATAAGGCAGAAAGCTCTGCATTTATAAAATCCGGCTGCAGTAATACAGGAAAATGGTCCTCAAAGAATCTGACAGCAGCAGGAAAATGGATTACAAACTGGTATAAAAAGAAATAAAAAGAAATAAAAAGAACACATTGGAAAGTGTTTTTTTCTATAGTTTTGAGAATTTTGAGCAGTTGCAAATCAAAATATAAATGACTGAAATGGAGTTAATTAAGTGGAAATAATCGCAGATCTTCACATTCATTCCAGATATTCCATGGCAACAAGCAAGCTTGGAACCCCGGAATATCTGGATCTGTGGGCAAGAAAAAAAGGAATTTCTTTAGTGGGAACCGGTGATTTTACCCATCCTGCCTGGCGGGAGGAACTGAAAGAAAAGCTGGTTCCGGCAGAAAGTGGACTGTATCGGTTAAGAGATGAATATGTGCTGGAAGAGGCGAAAATGCTTCCTGGGGGAGCTCCCCGTTTCGTAATTACAGGGGAGATCAGTTCTATCTATAAGAAGAATGGAAAGTGCCGCAAGGTGCATAATGTACTTCTTTTATCCGGCCTTGAAGAAGCAGATAAAATAGCTGGGAGACTGGAAAAGATTGGAAATATTCACTCAGATGGAAGGCCAATATTGGGACTTGATTGTCACGATCTTCTGGAAATTTTACTGGAAAACTGTGCCGATGGAATGTTGGTTCCAGCACATATCTGGACTCCCCACTTCGGACTTTTTGGTGCCGCCTCAGGGTTTGATACCATGGAAGAATGTTTTGAAGATCTTACTTCATATGTTCATGCTGTGGAGACGGGATTATCTTCAGATCCACCTATGAACTGGCGTTTATCTGCACTTGATGGACTTCAGCTGATCTCAAACTCAGATGCACATTCTCCATCAAAGCTTGGAAGAGAGGCTAACTTACTGGACATTGAATTGTCCTATCAGGGACTTTATGGTGCTGTCCAATATGGAAAAGGTCTTCTTGGAACACTGGAATTTTTCCCGGAAGAGGGCAAATATCACTATGACGGACACAGAAAATGTCACATCTGTCTGAGCCCGGAAGAAGCAGAAAAGTATCATGGAATATGTCCTGTATGCGGGAAAAAACTGACTATGGGAGTGAATCACAGAATTATGGATCTGGCTGATAGAGAAAATGGGTTTGTGAGAAAAAATGCCAGACCTTTTGAGAGCATTGTACCTCTTCCTGAGGTGATTTCTGCCTGTGTTGGAAAGGCTGTAACCACCAAAACAGTCACTGGTGAATATGAAAAGATGCTTCAGAAACTGGGAAATGAATTTGATATTTTAAGGGAAATTCCCATTGCGGATATTGAGAAAGAAAGTAGTCACATGATTGCTTCAGGCATTCGGAAACTTAGAAACAGAGAAGTAATCTGTAAACCTGGATTTGACGGCGAGTATGGGAAAATCTGTCTGTTTTGAGGAAAAGGCTGTTTTTTGAAAAAATATAGATGAATGTGGTATAAGGAACGGTGAAATGATAGAAAATAAGAGAATTAAAATTGGAATTATTTCAGATACACATGGTCTTTTACGGACAGAAGTTCTGGACATATTACAGTCCTGTGACTGCATTTTTCATGCTGGAGATGTGGACAGACCGGAGCTTCTGGATACTATAAGATCATTGGGCGCTTTATATGTAGTGCGAGGAAACAATGATGGATACTGGGCACAGAATCTGCGAAGAAGCTTGAACTTTACAGTTGGAAATGTGAAATTTTTTATGGTTCATGACAGGAAAGATGTTGCCTGGGAGTTAGGGGATACCCAGGTGGTGATTTTTGGACACAGTCATCAGTATTTTGCAAAAGAAATTGACGGAAGGCTGTGGCTGAACCCTGGAAGCTGCGGCAGAAGCCGCTTTGGTGGAGACGTGACCATGGCAGTTATGACCGTGGAAAACGGCAGCTGGCAGGTGGAAAAAATCGTGCTCTGAACAGTTGCAATGTGGAAAAAAGGAATATCCAGAACACAGTTTTACAATTATGTTGTAGAAAAATTGGGAAAAACAGGGGAGAGAATTGTCGAAAGATGACATTGCAATTTTAACAAGATAATGTATAATAGGGCAGAAGAAAAAGCCATGAAAGAAATGAGGATTTGCAGTGGAGAAAAAAGAAATCGATGTAAAATTCATTGTAGGAATTGTCATTCTTCTGGTGATCTTTGGCGTAGTAGGCGGCTCGTTCTGGAATCTGGTTGCCAGACAGGCACAGAAAGACAAACAGGAGGAAGCCCGTCTGGAAAATGAAGCCATAAGAGCTATTTATGTGGAAGCCGGAGATATACTGAAGGAAATGGTATTCGTAGATATGGATAAAAAAACTGTTTTCAAGGCAGCGATTCCCAAGGAAGGAATTTATAACAAAAATGATAAATTAATTGCCGGGGATACCTTGGAAAATGGAGATATGGTGAAAATCTACGGTGACAGAAATATGACAAGATCCATCCCTGCACAGTATCCAGGGATTACAAAGATGAAGCGAAATGGCAGGGCTTCTCTTGAGGAGCTTCAGCCTTATCTGGAAATTGCAAATGAACTTCTTTGTGGAGACAGCGAGGAGGAAGACAAAAAGTGAAGTATCTGAGGCAATTTTGTATTATTTTGCTGGTTTCAGCGTTGGGTGAGGGATTACATATCCTTTTGCCTCTTCCGGTACCGGCCAGTGTATATGGTCTTGTGCTGATGCTTGGAGCACTTGCAAGCGGAATTCTGAAACTTGAGCAGGTAGAGGAAGCAGCAGATTTTCTGGTTGAAATTATGCCGGTTATGTTCGTTCCTGCAGGTGTGGGACTTTTGGAAGCGTGGGGTGATCTGCAGCCAATCTGGCTTCCTGTTGTGCTCATAACAATTCTGACAACCGTCATTGTAATGGTAGTTACTGGACGCAGTACTCAGTTTGTGATCAGAAAGGACAGGGGGAAAGATAAGAAATGATAAATTTTATAGAAAATTCCCTGTTTTTCGGGGCGGCATTAAGTCTGGCTGGATATGAGGTCGGTCTTTTGCTGAAGAAAAAGTTTAAAATGGCGCTGTTTAATCCTCTTTTGATTGCAATTCTATGTGTAATGGGAATGCTTCAGCTTATGCAGGTGGATTATAAGACCTACAATGCAGGCGGTCAGTATATCAGTTATCTGCTTACTCCTGCTACAGTATGTCTTGCGGTACCGCTTTACAGACAGCTTACTCTGCTTCGTAAGAATCTGAAAGCTGTCGTTATAGGAATTGTTTCCGGTGTACTTGCAAGTATGGTCAGCGTCTTGATTTTTGCAAAGCTGTTTGGACTTTCCCATTCGGAGTATGTTACTCTGCTTCCGAAATCCATTACTACAGCCATTGGAATGGGTGTATCGGAAGAACTTGGCGGACTTGTTACGATCACTGTTGCAGTTATTATTATCACTGGTGTGCTGGGAAATGTGATTGCGGAGGCAGTCCTTAAAGTGGCAAAAATTGAGGAGCCTATCGCGAAAGGTCTGGCACTTGGAACTTCAGCCCATGCCATAGGTACATCTAAGGCAATGGAACTGGGTCCTGTAGAAGGTGCTATGAGCAGCCTGGCAATTGCCGTTGCCGGACTTCTTACTGTTATTGCCGCTTCTGTGTTCGCTGGATTTATGTAAAAACATGTTTGTGGATTAACTACTATGAAAGTATAGCGAATAAATAAGCCTGTAGACATGTTCATTTAGATTTTGTAAAAAGGAAAACGTCTGATTCTGTTTAAAACAGGTTCAGACGTTTTTTTATTACTCAAAAAGCGAACAGATATTCGAAAATGATGGATTCATACCGTTTTATAGGACTAATATTGTGGTAGACTAGTCTCATGAAGAAAATATGTTCGGAAAATACGTTCGGTATTTGATGGCGGATGATATTGGAGTTTGGGAAACGGAGGAGATATTATGTGGAAATCAGGCAGAAATATTAACAGCAGAAGAGCTGCCCTTGCAGAGGGATATATGGAGGATACACAGGAGAGCCGCGGCAGGAAATTTTCCGGGAGCACAGCCATGATACTGGGACTTTTTATTACATTGGAGCTCATGATCGGGGGAGCTATGATCTTTAATTATGATTTTCATGGTGCAGATCTTATTGCTCTGCTCTTTGCTTTTATGGTATTATATTCTGGAGTCGTAGCAGTATTGACAGATAAATAGGAGTAAGGATATGCCAAAATCTTTCCAGCAGAAACTGAAAATTTTATATCTTATGCGAGTCTTTTCTGAGAAAACAGATGAGGCACATCCCATGAGTGTGAAAGATCTGATTTCCTATCTGGAGAGTCTGGGAATTCATGCAGAGCGGAAGACGATATATGACGATATAGAGACTTTGCGTGTGTTTGGAATGGATATTATGAATCGAAGAGAGAGACCGTCAGGTTTTTATCTTGCAAGCCGTGAGTTTGAGACTGCAGAGCTGAAGCTTCTTGTAGATGCTGTTCAGTTTTCCAGATTTCTTACTGTTGGGAAATCGCGGCAGTTGATCCAGAAACTGGAGCACCTTACCAGTATTTATCAGGCCAAAGACCTGCAGCGGCAGGCAATCGTACTGGATCAGGTGAAGAATACAAACGAGAGCATTTATTATAATGTAGATGAGATACACAGAGCAATTTCGCAGAACAGACAGATCAGCTTCCAGTATACAGAATGGACAGTGTCCAAGGAGAAACATTTGAAGAAAGGTGGAGCTCGCTATCAGATCAGTCCATGGCAGATGATATGGCAGGATGGTAATTATTATCTGATAGGAGTTGATGAGAAGAGTGGCATTGTGAAGCATTACCGCGTAGACAAAATGTTGAAGATCCTTACAGAGAATGAAGCAAGAAATGGTGCCGAACTCTTCCGGAAATTTGACAGTGCCAGATTTGCTGCCGGTACTTTTGGAATGTTTGGAGGCCGTGAAGAGAAAGTTAATCTGGAATTTGAAAACCATCTTGTTGGTGTAATGATTGATCGATTTGGGCAGGATATTATGATCATGTCCAAGGACAATGAGCACTCCGTCACCAGGGTACAGGTGAATGTAAGTACACAGTTTTATGGCTGGCTTGCTGCCCTTGGAAATAGCGTGAGAGTGATTTCACCGGAGAATGTGCGAAAAGAATACCGGGATTTTTTAAGAAAAGCCCTGGAGAATTATGAAGGATAAAAGCATGACGGTTAAATCCAGACTTTTGGAGTTATTAGAACAGCATAAAGGTGAAACTTTATCTGGCGAGGATATTGGCAGGGAGCTTTCCTGTACACGAGCCGCAGTTTGGAAAGCTGTGAACAGTCTGCGCCAGGAAGGATACCCCATTGAGGCCGGACCGAATAAGGGATATATGCTTGCAAGAGAGAGTAATCTGATTTCAGCAGAGGGAATCAGACTTTTTCTGGAGGATCCACAGGTTGAGATAAAAATATTTGATGCAATCAGCTCTACCAATCTGGAGGCCAGGCAGCTGGCTGTGAGCGGAATGGCTGGACACGGCTCTTTTGTTGTTGCCATGGAGCAGACAGCAGGAAGAGGACGAAGAGGCAGGGAGTTTTATTCTCCTAAAGGCAATGGGATTTATCTCAGTGTTATTCTGGAACCGAAGGGGACACTGGAGGGCAGTCTTCTGATCACTACTGCAGCAGCTACTGCAGTGTATAAGGCTGTGAAAGAAGTATGCGGTGTAAAACTTGGAATTAAATGGGTAAATGACCTGTACAAGGATAACCGTAAGGTTTGTGGTATTCTTACAGAGGCGGTCACAGATTTTGAAAGTGGAAATATAGAATTTGCAATTGTAGGAATTGGGCTGAACTTGTACGTTGAGCAGGAACAATTCCCCAAAGAGCTTCAGGAAATTGCCGGAGGAATCTACGAAGATGAACAATCCTCCAGAACTGCGGACAGGAACCGCCTTGCAGCGCAGATTGTGAACTATCTTCTGGAAGAAACCCGGGAATTGAAATTGTCAGAAGAATACGTGGAACATAATATTGTTCCGGGAAATGAAATTACAATTACAGATAATAAAAGCAGCAGAAGTGCCAGAGCATTAGCGATTTGTCCAGATGGGAAATTGCTGGTTCAGGAGACTGATGGCACTCAGAGTAAGCTGGCTTTTGGAGAAATCTCAATAAAAATACCGCCGATAAAATAAATTTATCGGCGGTAAAGTTATTAGAAATATTATGTGGCAGATACCTGACTTTTATTGGAATAGTTACTCTATTTTGCAGAATTATTGTCTGGCTCAGCAGTAATGAATGGTTGAACTGAAGTAGTATCCGAAATTTTGATATCGGTATTCTTTATTACATTATCCGCATTCTGATCTGGCTGTGTTGTTGAAGACACTGTTGAGGCAGGTGCTGATTTTGTATTCATTTGTGGAGCGCTGTTATCAACAGGCTGTTGATAAGGACGATATGGCTGCCAATAATGTTCTGACACATCTTTTTTACAATCAGCTTTTTCGTCAGGAGAGATGCTTTTGATTT
Organism: Blautia faecis; assembly: GCF_027662325.1. Taxonomy (NCBI): domain Bacteria; kingdom Bacillati; phylum Bacillota; class Clostridia; order Lachnospirales; family Lachnospiraceae; genus Blautia; species Blautia faecis. Next base: position 89,281 of record NZ_JAQDKY010000009.1, read on the forward strand.
TTCCTGTAAGAAGCTGATAACCGGCAACGATGATCAGAATTCCAATGATAACAGAAGGAATCTGGTACATGATATCCTGTATAATAATAGCCAGAGAATTTGGTAAAATCCAGAAGAGCAGATCACGGAAACCATTCCAGAAAACAGCAACTCCGAAAACAATCAGGAGAATTGCCGCAATTTTAATATGTTTTTGCGAGAGCCTGATATTATTCTGAAATATACGGTCAAGATGCAGAATATAGTTATCCTCTATCGCGTAAAATTCTTCTTCCGGCAGTTCTTTCAAGTTATGAACATGGAAGAAACTGTAGAACCATAATACAGGAAGAAAGATAACCAGAGAGGAGATATTAAGCCCTCCGGCAATTGCGATAATAGCCCAGAATAGAGTCATAATGCTGATTCCCTGCTTAAAGAATCCCATATACATTTCTCCCGCACCAGGAATCAGGGAAGAGATAAAAAGCAGGAATCCCTTTTTTTGTTTTTGCATGTTAGTTACCTCCGTTTGTTATTGTATTTGAAATAGAATTAATGTAGTTGACAACTTTCTGGGGAGCATCAGAGATTCCATCTGTAATTCCATTTGAAAAATTACGTAATGAAGTTCTAATTTCCCGGCGCGTTTCAGATGATTTGGCTGTGGACTGCGGAAGCTGAGGCGAGACGAAGTCCATTTGCCCAAGGCTGAACAACATAACCAGTGCAAGTACGACTCCGACTACAGTGCGGAGCCCCTCATAGAAAAACCGCATTTTATAGGTAGCATCCGCTGCTGTTTTCTGTATCTGAATATCAGGAGCTGTAACACGTTCCATAATTGTTTCTTTCAGACAGGCGGGAGCTGAGGATGCATGATCTGTATATTCGTCCGCAAGCTGGTTAAGACAGTAGTCGCAGTGCTTCATATGTTCCAGAAATGCAATGATTTCATCAGTGTTCATCTCTTCATTTTGAAAATTATTCAGGTCATTACTATTGATATGCATTTAATCGCTCCTTTCTGCCAACATTTTTTTTAACATGTTTTTTGCACGATATAGCTGTGTCTGAATGGTCTTAGGGTTTTTGCCTTCTTTTTGCGATATTTCTGTTACGGACATCTGTTTACAGAAATGAGCAATGGCAATTTCCTTGTAAGGACTTTTCAGGCCGCTGCATATCCGAAATACCTGCTGTTCCGAATCAGACTGCAGATACTGTTCCTCTGGGGAAGAATGATTCTCCAGATCAGGAAGCTGTGAGAAATAAATATCTTCCGTTGGAATTGAACGGCGTCCGGCAGCTTTTAGGAAATCAAGGCATTTGCGTACTGCAATTTTGCTAAGCCAGGCTTTTTCATAAAGCCCATCGAAGTGGGCGAGACTTTTGTAGGCAGACAGGAATACCTCTTGAGTGAGGTCTTCTGCATCGAAAGGATTACCTACTGATTTCAGACATATGGAATATATCAGATTCTGGTATTGGTCAATCAGATATTCCAGATATTCTTCCTGTGAAATGTTATCAGCCTCCTTCCTGTCCGTTCTCTAATTATAACGCGACTGCCTGATAAAGTTCTTCAAAAATAAATAAAAATTTTGTAATTATTCAGCTGGTACTATTTTGCAAGGTGTTTTTACTATAAAAGTCCCGGATGGAAACCATGAATGAGCCATGCTTGCATGAGAGAATTCATAGATATCGGATGGGCTAGAGCGTGTTTGAAAAATCATTCCCGCAATCTGCACGCCCCACTTTGTGGGAGATTGCGGTATATTTGAACACGTCCTGAAATGACTAAATACAAAGAAAAAATAAAAATTGCGGGAAGAGCATAAATAGACTATAATCAGTTTCGTGAATAAAAGATAGAAATAAATCCTGCTGTTTAATTTATGAAAGAAGGAGCATTTATGTACGATACAAAAAAGTTATATTATGAAGATGTATATAAAAAAGAATTTACCGCCAAGGTGTTGGAGTGTCGTGAGAGCAAGAAAGGCTATGAAATAATTTTAAACCAGACAGCTTTTTATCCAGAAGGAGGCGGACAGCCCAGTGACACCGGTATATTAGGCGGAATAAATGTTAAGGAAGTTCATGAGAAGGATGGAGAGTTAGTTCATTATACAGATGGGCCTTTGGAAGTTGGTATGGATGTAATAGGAAAAATTAACTGGGGCAGAAGATTTGACCTTATGCAGCAGCATTCCGGAGAGCATATTGTAAGTGGGCTGGTACATGAAGCATTTGGATATGACAATGTGGGATTCCACATGGGAAGCGATGTGATCACCATCGATTTCAGCGGAATGCTGGATGAAGAACAAATGGCCGAAATCGAAGCGAAAGCGAATCAGATTATCTGGGAAAATCAGGAAGTTGAGATTTTTTATCCTACAGAGCAGGAACTTAAAAATCTGGATTACAGAAGTAAGAAAGAGCTTTCCGGATGGGTTCGTATTGTGCGCTTCCCGGGAGCAGATACCTGCGCATGCTGTGGAACTCATGTGACGCGTACTGGAGAAATTGGAATGGTGAAGCTGCTTTCTGTAGTGAAATTCCGTGAGGGGGTTCGTATGGAAATGCTGTCAGGTAAGCGAGTGCTTGATTATCTGAACATGATAAATGAACAGAATCGTCAGATTTCCGTGAAGCTGTCTGCGAAAATGGACAAAACAGCGTCAGCGGTAGCAAGGATTCAGGATGAAAATTTTGCTCTGAAGGGAAGAGTACATGCGTTAGAAGAAGAATTTATCGTTGGCGAAGCTGCTAAATGGAAAGAAAAAGAGAATGTGCTTTTATTCCAGGAAGGAATGGAAGCAGGAAGCGTTCAGAAGCTTGCAGATGCAATTTTACAGGTTTGTAAGGGGCGTTGTGTAGTATTCTCCAGGAATGCAGATGGAAGCTATAAGTATGCTATGGGAGAAAAAGACGGAGACTTACGTCAGTTTACGAAAGAGATGAATGCAGCATTGAATGGCAGAGGAGGCGGTAAGCCTTTCTTTGTACAGGGTTCTGTGCAGGCTTCCGAGAAAGAAATTCGAGCCTTTTTTGAAAATAAATAGCAACTGTTCAGTTCCTTCGCAAAAGCACCTTGCGGAATAGCACCTGCTGAATAGTTGTAATAAATAATAAAAGAGGATTGGAAAAAATCCGTATCAGAGTATGTTTGAAAAAGCATTCCCACAATCTGTACGCCCCACTTTGCGGTATATTTTGCCCGAATTCGGTTGTCGTAGCCTGCTACGACGCCCTCCTCCGGACAAAATCTCCCATAAATTGTGATGCACATCTTGCAGAAGACCTTTTTCAAACACGTTCTGCGGAAGAAAGGAAAAGCTGAATTATTTTTCAAGATAATCAGTGTTATAGGAAGAAATGTTTGGAGAGTGTCATGCGCACCTGATCATGGATGGACTGAATTATAAAGAGGCAATTTCTATTCATAAGGATCATGTAAACGATGAAGTGATACGGAAACATCTGAAAGTTTATGAAGAGCTGGGAATTGTATTTGTAAGAGATGGTGGAGATGCATTAGGAGTATCAGAAAGAGCCAGGAGACTGGCACCGGAATACGGAATTGATTATCGTACTCCTGTTTTTGCCATCCATAAAAATGGACACTATGGATCTATAGTGGGAAAAGGTTTTGACACTATGAAAGAATACCATGTCCTTTTGAAAGAAGCGAAAAACAAAGGGGCAGATTTTATTAAAATTATGACCACGGGACTTCTGGATTTTAATAACCACGGACAGATTACCGGAACGCCTTTAGACAGGAAAGAAGTCCGTGAGATGGTACATATCGCCCATGAAGAAGGGATGGCGGTGATGAGCCATACCAATGGGATTTATGGCGTACAGGCAGCTGTGGAAGCTGGTGTGGATTCGGTAGAACATGGAAATTATATTGATCCGGAAACAATCAGAGAATTAGCTGACAGTGATAGTGTATGGGTTCCTACTCTTGTGACAATTCGAAATCTTCGTGGATGTGGAAGATATAAGGAATCAGTGCTTGATCCTATTATAGAACTGGCCGCAAAGAACCTTCGTCTGGCATACAAGTACCGAGCAAAGGTGGCTCTTGGAAGTGATGCAGGAGCTTATATGGTCTTACATGGGAAGGGCTTAATGGATGAATACCAGGCATTTATGGACATTCTGGGAGAATCCGGGGATGTGAGAGCCTGGCTGGCAGATGGAGAGAAAAGGATTCAGGACACCTTCAGGCGTCCTGAATCTTGATAGATGTATAAATGTTGGAATTTTTGGATTTTGTAGGATCAAAGGTAATGCAGATACCTGCGCCGGATTCCATATTACTGGTGGAGATATCCTTTGCCCCCTCTGTAAAGCAGGTTATGGTTGCGCCATCGCCAGTTTGAAGTGTGACGGTATTTGCTGTATGGCCTATAATTGTACCGCTGACTGAGCCGGTAATTTCCCGGCTTCCAAGAGAATCCGGATCATCACCGGTGACTGCTGTAACAGTAACACCATCCAGTGAATTTCCTTGAAATTGTCCAGTGTAAGTTATGGTTACATAGGAGCCTGGTGCTGTTCCACCTTTAAAGTAAGAAGGAGTCTGAGACAAATCTACATTTATTGTGCTATCAGAGCCAGAGGGAAGAACTGTGAGCGTATTCAGGGAAATATTCTGAATTTCTGCATGAATCTGCTGTTCTTTTGCTGAGTCATCGGCAGGAACTTGTGCAGGATCTGGTGTTGGTGTTGGATCTGGAAGTGTAAGCGGATCAATATCTGAAATGCTTAGTACTTTCAGATGACTGGCATTAAGAGAAGAACTTTGGGTATCCTGACTGGAAGCAAACTTGCCTTTAAAATGAATGTATACCCATACACCGGTACGGATGCCATTCTGATAATATTGTTCTGTTCCAGTGATTGGATAGGTGGCTGTTTTGCCTTTTTTATTTTTTATGGTAATGGTATTTGGAGTCAGACTCTGTACTTCCCCATAGGCCTTTCGTACTTCCAGCTGATTCTTTTTGTGAAAGTCGTCTACTACTTTCAATGCTTTTACAGTGCTGGTATCCTTGTTAGAGAGCTGACCCTCATAAATGACACTGATTTCATCTCCAGTGATCATGCCATCTTCGCATTCCAAAGTTGCTTCAGAAAGATCAAAAACGTAAGTTTGTTCCTGACTTTCCATAGTCAGGGTGGCACCGGTGAAATCCTTAAGGGTTCCTTTGATTTCATCCATATAAACACGCTGTTTGGGTGTTCCTGAAGTGTTCTGTAAGGTGGTTTCACTCTGATCAGATGTAGAAGTATAGCTGGTGATCATATCACCGGCAGTACATCCTGACAGAGAGAACAGTACCAAAGAGCCAAGTAATAGTTTTGTGAAATTTTTCATTGTTGCTTTGTATCCTCCGAATCCGGAAATGGTACAGGAAGAAAATCGAAAACCTCTCGGCAGGCATTCCATTCCTCCGAGTTATCCGGCATACGATAGCCAAGTCCTGTACATTCTGTAGTAGCATTTGTATTCATGTAATTATTATAAAAAACATTGTAAGGATTCTGTAGTGGCGGCTGTTTTTGGCAGGATGATTTGTTTGTGGATTTTATATTCATAGAAACACTCCTTTTTGTCAAATATTTTTCCTATATAAGGGAAGCTATTCTTAGAATATGCGAAAAAGAGGAGAGTATGCACAAACATTTGTCAGTGAACAGTAACGACTAATTGTTACTGTTCACTCCGTGACCAGTAACGCGCTTCGCGATGCACAGAAATCATGCATTCGCATGATTTCGCGCTAAGATTCTCGGGTTTTCTGTGAACTTTGTTCACAAAAAACACTCGCGGAACGTTACCAGTAAACAGTAACGACTAATTTATTTATGTGAATATTATAACAAATACATATTGAAATTTCTATATTTTGTGCTATAATCATTTTAAATAAATAATAGCGAAGTAGGAATTTATGCGTCAAGTGTTCATTGGCTGGGGAGTCGCCGTGAAACGAAAAGCAGCAGGACTGTTTACGATATATTTTCCGCACCCGTTGCTACATGTGAGAACATCTCATAATGTGGAGGGATTATTATTTATGGTAACTACTCTGTTATTTTAATCATTATGGAGGTGTTTTTTTTATGCGTAAAAACAAACAGACATGGAGTGTTAAGACTCTTGTATTCCTTGCACTGCTGGTAGCAATCCAGCTTGTGCTGTCACGCGTTCTGGTAATTGATCTTGGTGTATATCGAATTACATTGGGAACTGTCGCCACTGTATTGGCAGGTCTTTGGATGGGACCTGTAGCTGGTGGTGTAGAAGGTGCTGTTGCCGATATCATTGGATGTTTTATGAAAGGCTATGGAGTTAATCCACTGATTACTTTATCAGCAGTTGCCTGGGGTGTGATCCCCGGACTGGCTGGAAAACTAATGGCTGAAAAGAACAGAAAAGTAAAGACTGTTGTTATGTGTGTCGCAATTGCAGTCTCTGGCGTAGTGGGAACACTTGGACTGACCACTGCAGGACTGGTAATGATCGGAGCAAACTTCTATGCAATTATGCCAGGACGTCTTGTACAGTTTGCAATCATGACTCCAATCTACTGCGTACTTACCAGTCTTCTTTATTTCAGCCCGCTTACAGGCATGGTTGTAGGAAACATAAGACCTGCTAAGCTGGAGAAGAAGACCGTATAAATGGCAGCAGTCCAGGATCTGAATTATATACAAAACCCCAAATTAAATAATATGGCATAAGATGGATTATGAAGCAATGCACTTACTGGAAAGTTGATTGTTTGAGAAATCAACTTGTTGAATAAGTCAAAAAATACGATTCCCAAATAAAAGGCTGTGATCAGGATAAACACTGATCGCAGCCTTTTTTAAACATGCTCTGAAAAGTTTTCAGTTTGTATGTGTCTGAACCCGGAACCAATAGGTGTAGAGATAATGAAGTCCAAGTGATTCATAAAGATTGCGTGCTGGAGTGTTTCCCTCTACTACCTGAAGATAGGCCTTAGTTGCGCCTTTCTTTTTTCCTTCTTTTAGAAGTGCAGTACAAATCTGACGAGCATAACCCTTGTGTCTGAAATCTTCGCGAACATGGATAGCGTACAATCCAATATAATTTCGATCCAGAATGCCAAGCCCGGTTGCAATAATTTTTCCGTTACTCCAGATGGAGGCGCATACGGTGTCTTTTACAATGGCATGATACATGGATGGAACTACAGCACGGTGAACAGGATTAATGGTGCCTTTCAGATCAAAAAGACTTTCAATCCAAATATCTGGAATATCGTCAGTAAGAGTTACCAGATCGCAAGGCGCAGAAAAATCTGCTCCATCCAGTGAGGCTGCCATAACATTTGTTGTATGCTGGATTTCGTAGTTGCGGTTTTCCAGAAGATAATCAAAATCCGGAGAAACCAGAGGACTGATCTTAAAAATTGCAGGGCTGCCCAGTCGGGCATACTCTGCTTCGCAGAAAGAAACCTTTTCCCTCCAGGAAAGGGTAGAAGTTCCGAACTGCTCCACACTGTTTGTTCTATGTGTATAAAAATAGGAAAAACGGAGAATCCATCCATCATAAAGCTCCATTTTATGGGAGGGCCATGCATTTAGTGACATATCTTCAATTTCTTTAATGATTTTATCCATAAAAAAACCTTCTTTTATAAGTTTAGGGTCATTATACATAATTGTATCCAGCAATGCAACTGAAAATAGTCTGTTATAAGACAGATCGCTTTTTACACATCTTGCAGAAAGCCTTTTTCAAACACGCTCTAGTACATCGTTTCGTAAATAACTATACCAATCGCGTAAGATGTGAATTCGAGTGTGCAGGTATAAAAACGCAGGCGTAGCGGGCTACGCCGAGGCTTTTATACCTGTGCAATCGGATTCACAGACAAGTGAGTGGTATAGTTATTTCGAAAACGATGTACTAGTACGGTGAATAGCCGCAAATTAATTTATACAATCTGTCTGCCAGAAATTTTTGTCCCTGCTCAGTAAGGTGAATCCCATCTGTAGTAATTTCTGAATATCCATAACGACGCGCCTTTTCATTCAATTCCTCATGCAATGTAAGATAAGGAATTTGAAACTGTTCTGATAGCTGGTGGATCATTTGTGATATTTTCTGGCGAAAAGGAAGCCAGGTTCTATAACAGGCAGGCCAGGGAAAAAGAAATGGCTCCATTAAAATAATGCGTGAATTTGATTTTGCTAATATTGTTATAAGATCTGCATAGCATTTGTAAAAAGAAAAAAGCATATTCCTCTGCTGAAACGGTGTTCTGTCCGTATTCATTATTAATCCAATATCATTAATTCCGATTAAAATTGTTATAATATCACTTGTAAAATCAGAATCACCCTGAATTCTCTGCAGAAGTCTGTTTATAGTAAAGCCGTCAGTGCCATAATTGCGTACCTGATAGTCTGAGCCGTCCCTTTTAAGACAGTCTGACAGCATTTTTACATAGCCATTGCCAAGGAAATCTCTGGAAAAGCAGTGTTCACAATCGGTGATGCTGTCACCAAGACATGTTAATATTGTCATAATTTTACCTCCGTTAATATTATACTGCAAGAACAAAAAGGTTTATAGTTTTTTTAGAAAAATTTGTAAAAAAAAGACTGGACAAATGGAGATAGAGAACCTATAATAAGACTCACCAGAAGTCATCTGGTATCGAAGGTCATCTTTTCAGATCGACTATTCCCTATTCTACGAAAGATAAAATACAGAAAGCCTTTCTCAAACAGGCTCTAAAATACTTCAAGATAGCCTCCTGTTATTAGTAAACCTATGTAAAAGAAGGGATGGTACGTCTATGCTTTTTTACAGAATATTTCCTGCTATAGCGGCAGGCTGCGCCGCTCTGATGGATATTCAGAGAGCGAAGGTAGACAATGGCTGGCTGCTTTTTTGTGTATTGGTCAGTTTGTTTACGCGAATATGGAAAATGGAGGTTAGCAGTCTCGGATCTTGGATATGCGGTCTGCTGGTACCGATACTGATTCTGGGGATTTTATTCATATTCAGAATGCTGGGAGCCGGAGACATCAAGCTCTTGAGTGTTATTGGAAGCATGATCGGACCGACGAAAATTCTCAATTGCATTTCCTATTCCTTTCTGATTGGAGCTGTCATATCAGCTGCTCTTATGATTTCAAGCGGCATTGTCTGCCAGCGAATTCTTTACTTATTACATTACATCAGTGTTTATTTCAAAACAGGAAAAAGAGAACCCTATTACAAAAGCGGTATGCCGTTGGAAAACTTTCATTTCACAGTTCCTATATTTTTAAGTGCATTGCTTTATGCGGGAGGTGTCTATTGAAGAAGAATATTTTTGCTGTCTGTGATCTTGAGGTGGATTATGCCTTGAATTTTATGGATTATCTTAATCATAAGAAAAATATCCCATTTGAGATTCAGGCATTTACCAACGTAGAGAGTCTGATCGCCTATGGGAAAATGAATCACATAGAGTTGCTGCTGATTTCCCAGAAGGCTATGTGCCGTCAGGTGCAGGAATTGGAAATTGGTAAAATTGTTATACTTTCGGAAGGCGTGCACCCACCGGATCTGGACCGTTATCCAAGTGTGTATAAATATCAGGCCTCTTCAGATGTTGTGCGAGAAGTGATGGCGTGTTACGGAGCCGAGAAAGCAGTAGCTCCGGCTGTTTTTCCTGTACTGAAAAAGACCACGGAAATTTATGCAGTATATTCTCCTTTGGGGCGCTGCCTGAAAACATCGTTTGCACTTACATTAGGACAGATTCTGGCAAAAGAAAGAGCTGTTCTTTATCTGAATCTGGAGGAATACTCCGGCTTTGAAGAAATGTTGGGAAAAGGGTTCGCACAGAATTTAAGTGATCTTCTTTATTTTGTACGGCAGGAAAATGGAAATCTGATTTATAAGATGAACAGTATGGTACAGACAATAAACAATCTGGATTTCATTCCGCCTGTACGTACGCCAGAGGACATACGAGGAACTGCATGGGAAGACTGGGAAAAACTGATACAGGAGATTGTACTTCACAGTAATTACGAATTTGTGATTCTGGATATTGGAGGGGCTGTAGATGGGACTTTTCAAGTTCTGGATATGTGCCGGAGAATTTATATGCCAGTGCTGTCTGATCCGGTATCCATATCCAAGATTGCCCAATTCGAAAACCTGATAAGAATCTGGGATTATCCGCAGATTCTTACCAGAACTGTAAAGGTACGCCCGCCTTTTCATGGAGGAAACGTGGCACCGGAGAATTATATTGAAGGGCTGCTGTGGAGTGAACTTGGAGATTATGTCAGGGAAATTCTGAGAAAGGAAAAGGAATGAGTCAGGAAATCTTTCGCAAACTGAGACAAATGCTCATGGAGAAGCTGGATGTTTACCGGGAACTTACAGACCAGGAAATTCTGGAAACGATTGATGAGCTGATCGTAAACACTCTGCGGGAATCAGGAGTGAGCCTGAAAGAAAAAGTGCAGCTTCGCCAGGAACTGTTTTATTCCGTCAGGAAGCTTGATGTATTACAGGAATTGATCGAAGATGAAACTGTAACTGAGATTATGGTGAATGGTCCGGATTCTATTTTTGTAGAACGAAAAGGAAAACTGACAAGGTGGCCGAAGTCTTTTACAGATCAGGAAAAGCTGGAGGATGTGATACAACAGATAGTGGGAAAATGCAATCGCATTGTGAATGAATCATCTCCTATAGTAGATGCCAGACTGGAAAATGGCGCCAGAGTCAATGTGGTTGTGGCTCCGGTAGCATTAAATGGTCCAATTCTGACAATAAGACGTTTTCCGGATACTCCAATTACAATGGAAAAGCTGATTGAACTGGGAAGTATAACTCCAGAGTGCGCGTCCTTTTTGGAAAAACTGGTAAGGGCCCGGTATTCAATTGTAATTGGCGGAGGAACGGGAAGTGGGAAGACCACATTCCTGGGGGCTTTGTCAGAGTACATACCAAAAGATGAACGGATTATCACTATTGAGGACAATGCAGAACTGAAGCTTCAAGGGATTGCAAATCTGGTGCGCCTTGAAGCCCGGACAGCGACCATAAACGGAGCACCGGGAGTAAGTATAAGAGATCTTATTAAGTCTGCACTTCGTATGAGACCGGATCGAATAATCGTAGGAGAAGTACGGGGTGGGGAAGCTATGGATATGCTTCAGGCACTGAACACCGGGCATGAAGGCAGTCTTGGAACAGCTCATGCAAACAGTTGCCGTGATATGCTGGCCAGACTGGAAATAATGACATTGATGGCGGAACTGGATCTGCCGCTTCAGGCGGTAAGAAGGCAGATCGCCTCTGGCGTAGATATTCTGGTGCATCTGGGACGTATGCGCGATAAATCAAGAAAACTTCTGGAAGTTTCAGAAGTATGTGCGTATGCGGATGGTGAAATCAGGATACAACCATTGTATCAATGGCAGGATGGGTGTGGTCTGGTGCCTGTGGAGCCTCTCCTGCACAGAGAAAAACTGGAACGGGCGGGGGTGAAATTATGATCAGGCAGAAAGTTGATTATGGAAAATACAGATATTCTCAGAAAGAAATTTTAAAATATATAGGAGAAAGTGCAGCATTGTGTGGTGCTGTAGATTATTTGTTCTATCAAACACCTTGGGTAATGTTATTTGTGGTTCCGGTTTCTGTGTTCTTTCTGAAGTGGAAGAAGAAACAGATGATCAGAGAAAGAAAACGGCGCCTTAATTATCAGTTTCGGGATGCATTGAATTCTATGAGTGTGGCGGTACAGGCTGGATATTCTGTGGAAAATGCAGTTTCTGCCTGTGTGCGTGATCTAGAGCAGCTATATCCGAAGAATGAAGATATTGTAGCTGAATTTCGTTATATAGAGACACAACAGAGAGTGAGTGTGCCGGTAGAAGAATTATTTCTGGATCTTGGGCAGCGCTGTAGGGTTGAGGATATTGAAAACTTTGCTTCAGTTTTGTATACAGCAAAAAGAAGCGGTGGTGATCTTGGAAATGTAATTCAGAAAGTGGCTCGAATGCTGGGCGATAAGATTGATGTAAAAAAAGAAATTGAAGCGACTCTGGCTGCGAAGAAGTCGGAACAGATGATCATGAGTCTTATGCCGGCAGGAATTATTCTTTATCTGCAGCTGGCATCACCGGGATTTCTGGATATTCTCTACGGAAATCCATTTGGAATCTGTGCAATGACAGTCTGTCTTACAGTATATGGAGCTGCTTACTGGATGGGGAAAAGAATTGTGGAAATCGAGGTGTAGTTGATGTGGCTCCATATTGTCATTTTTGTTATATTATTGCTTTTGACCGTATGCAGTACTTTAGGTTGGATCCATGTAGAAAACATTGGTACGGTAAAAGGCAGAAAGATGTTTCTTGTGGTTGCTCTGGCAGGAAATATAACAGGAGGACTGCTGACTTGGACAAAAGGTGGCGGACAGGTATTTGAAGACGGTTATGAGTTGAAAAAGGAGGAAAATGCTTATGAAGAAAAATTTATGGTATCCGTGGAAGGAGAAGAAACAGGCAGTGTCTATGTACAGATCCCGGAAAAAGAACTGGAAAAGGAAGATACCGGGCAGCCGGAAGTGTTGACGAAAGAGGAAGACGAAGAACAGAAGCTTTTGGAATTTGTAGCAAATTATAACAGCGAACTGGAAGACTCTGAGTATTATTATCTTCCATCTGACTGGGAAGGAAGAAAACTGGAGTGGAAAATACCTTATGATACTACCGGAAACATGTTGACAGCAATTTTCCTTGCAGCAGCATTTGTCATGATTGTTATAATTGCGCGAGAAGAGCAGAAAGCCAGAACGAAAAGATATGAAGAACTGATGATGGACTATCCGGGACTGATCATGAAGTTCACCTTGTTGGTGCAGGCTGGAATGACTGTTCGAAATACGTTTAGGAAGATGGCTTCGGATTATAAAAACAAAAATGAAAAACGTATTGCATATGAAGAGATTGTTACTGCCTGCCATGAAATGGAGAGTGGAATTTCAGAAATGGAAGCCTATCGCCGCTTTGGTGAAAGGTGCGGACATGTAAAATATAAAACATTTGCAACATTATTGATCCAGAATCTTCAGAAAGGCAGCCACCATATGGGAGAAATGCTGGAAAAAGAATCTGTGGAAGCCTGGGATGACAGGAAAAGAAAAGCAAAAGTTCAAGGAGAAGCGGCAACTACCAAATTGTTATTCCCAATGATACTGATGCTAGGCGTTGTAATGGCTATTGTTATGCTGCCGGCCTGTCTGTCCTTTTATGGATAAATCCAATCCGAAGGCCGATTTTCATATTTAAAAAGAAAAGTGCCAAAGGAAATTTTTCAGGCTGAGGGAGGTGAGAAATATGAGCGAACTGCGCAGACTGATGAGAGAATTTCTGTGGGAAGAAGATGCTGTAGGCGTTGTGGAAATTATTCTGATCCTTGTAGTTCTTATTGCACTGGTCATGATTTTTAAAGACCAGTTGACCAGTCTTGTGAAGAATATTCTGTCAAAGATCACAAAGCAAAGTAATTCTATTTAAATGATTTCCAACTAACAAAATGATTTGAAAAGGAGAGGTGCGCCATGGTAAAAAGAGGAAGTATTACTGTTTTTCTGGCCTTAACCCTTGGACTTATTCTGTCCCTGCTGAGCTCAGGACTCGAGTCAGCAAGAATGGCTGCGGCCAGAACTCAGATTTTGAATGGGATGGATATTGGACTGTATTCTTTATTTGGACAATATAACAAGTCCCTTTTAAAGGATTTTGACTTGTTCGCTGTTGACGGAGCCTGTGGGGGAAAGGAAATGAATCTGGCCTCTATATATGATAATTTGGAATCTTATATGAAGCCTGTGATGAAGCAAAATAGTCAGAAATTGTCAGTACAGCAGGGTGGCATTTCCGGTTATCTTCTGATGACAGATTCAGAAGGTGAAGTCTTTTATCAGCAGGCAGTCCAATACATGAAAGAAACTCTTGGAAGCCATGGGGCAAAGCTCCTTTTAAACAAAATTCAAAATATGCAGGAAAAGACAATTGAAGCGGAGCGACAAGGAAATGAGATAGAAAGTAAAGGAACCATTGAAAATTATGAAAGTGAAATGGACTCTGCACAACAAAAAAGTCAGGCTTTGCTGGAAGAAAAAAAGAAACAGGAACAGCAGAATGGGCAAGATGGGTTTACAGATGGGAAAATGCTTCCGTCTGTGACAGAAAAGAAGCCTCCTGCAAAAGTTGAAAATCCTATTCCAGCAATTCGAAAAGTACGAAAAATGGGACTTCTGGATCTGGTCCTTCCTTTTGGAAAAGAAGTTTCTGACAAAAAGGTAAAAACTAAAGAATTGGTTTCAGGAAGAAAACTTGAAACAGGATTGGCAATGGAGGATTCCGTAAAAGCAGATGGAAGTATGCTCTCCCAGGTTTTGTATCAGCAATATCTCATGGAAAAACTGGGAAACTATATAGAACCAGGAAAGAGCGGCTTGCGCTATCAGATTGAGTACATTATTGGAAAGAAAAACAGTGATGAGGCAAATTTGAAAGATGTAGCGAAAAAACTTTTGATGGTTCGGGAAGGACTTAATGTTGCATATCTGGTTTCAGATGCACTTATGATGGGACAGATTCATGCCATGGCAGCGGCAATTGCAGCCGCATTTCTTATTCCACCGGCAGTTGTGGTGATTGAAGGTGCGCTGATCCTATGCTGGGCTTTTGCTGAAAGCATTCTGGATGTAAGAGAGCTATTTGCCGGCGGAAAAGTACCTTTAACTAAGAATGCCTCTAATTGGCAACTGTCGTTGCAGGGGCTGCCGGCATTGGTAGATAAGCTGGATACGGACCGGCAAAACGATGTAAACGGGTTGTCCTATGAGGATTATTTGCAGATATTTTTATTGACAACTTTAAAGACACAAAAAGTTAAAGGGGGTATGGATATGATTGAAAGTTCGTTTCGGGAGATGGAAGACTGGAATGAATTTTGTCTGGATCATTGCATTACTGCACTGGAGGCTTCTGTGGATGTAAAGGCAAATAAAAGAAAAGTGTTCACCGTAACGCGGGAATATCACTATATTTAGCTGGAAAATAGATCGTCTCTTGCCATATTACTATATAAGAAAGGCGCAGAAGGATGCTTTCCCGGAAAGGAGATGGAAAATGATTAAAAGAAAAAAGAGAAAAGATATACAGGCTCTGAGGAGCAGAACAAGAAGGAAGAGTTCTCTGGGAATCCGGTCTGTCAGAAAGTCCCCGTTTTCTGTCAGAAATCTTTTCGGAAAAGTGTCTTTGTGCGCCTTTGGAAAAGAAATAAAAGAGCAGGTAAAAAAAGCCAGTCTTACGATAGAAGCGGCCTTTGCCCTTCCACTCTTTTTCTTTGGAATGGTGACAATGATACATTTTATGGATGTATACAGAATTCAGACGGAACACTTGAGCAAACTGTGTCAGAGTGCAAAGGAAGCCGGAATGTATGCGTATGTGGTGGGAGGCGACGGAGTAGAAGAAATTACGCTTCCTGATGTTTACAAATACAAGCCAATTGGCGGATTGATACCGCTTCCGGCTAAATGGCAGTATAACAAGGTGAGGGTTCATGCCTGGACTGGCGTGGACAGAGGAAATGGGAATAGTGAAGAGAATGAAAAACCGGAAAATATGGTGTATGTAACGGTTTCAGGTTCGGTGTATCACAAAAAGCTGACTTGCAGTCACCTCAATCTGTCGGTTACTAAAGTGTCGGGTGGAAGTGTTTCTTCCAGACGAAATGAAAATGGAGAGAAATATCATGCATGTGAAAGCTGCAGTAGAGGGCAAGCTCCAGGAAGTACAGTTTATATCACAAAATCTGGAAACCGTTATCATAATGACAAAAATTGCAGCGGCTTGAAAAGGTCCGTACGTCTGGTAAAAGAGTCGGAAGCTGGTAATCTGCATGCATGTAAACGATGTGGTTAATAAGAAGAAATGGAAGGGGAATAGAATAATGGAACGAATTTGCATTCTTGCATTTCTTGGAATTAACAGTTGGAAAGATATACGTACAAGAGAAGTTTCAATTTTGTCAATTGTTGTATTTGGAATTGTGGGAATGATAAGAGCCTGCTTTCTTGGAACTGTGAGTGTGGATTTGGTATGGAATGTCTGTATGGGGGCCGCTGTGATCATGCTCAGTATTATCTCGAAAGGCGCTGTTGGGATGGGAGATGGTCTTTTATTTCTGTCGCTTGGAACAGTACTGTCTTTTGAGGAACTTTTGTCAGCATTTTTATTGGGACTTTTTTGCTGCTGTTTTTGGGGAATTGTGGTGTTATTTCTGTCAGGAAAAGGGAAAAAGACTGAGATGCCTTTCGTTCCATTTCTTATGTTGGGATATATTGGAGGTTTGATTTATTGAAAAAGAGAATGAAAAGGGGAAGCATGACAATAGAAGCAGCACTTTTAATGCCGCTGCTTTTGTTGGTTGTGACGATAACTTTGTATTTGTTTTTTTACGTACATAATAAGGTCTGGCTCACAGCCGCGGCTTACGAAGCAGCTCTTGACGGCAGTCTGGAAACGGCACGGCCAGAAGGAAAAAGCCGTGATAAAGCATTAAAAAAAGGAAAAGAACTTGGAAACTCTGGATTTTATGAAAGCAAAAACCTGAAACTTCAGGTCAGCGAAGGAAAAAAAGTGCAGGTAACGTATGATCTTGATATGTTTTCCTTATATGGAGGATTTAACAGTCATTTGCAGGTAAAGGGAAGTGTAAAAGTAATAAAACCGGTAACCTGGATCCGAAAAGTAAAGGGACTTTCTGAGGTGTCAAATAAGCTGAAGGGGTAAAAAATGAAATCAGAATATAAAAGAGATATAAATGGAAATTATCTTGTGCTGTATGAAAATGAAGAACCAGATACTTCTTCTTATCAGATGAGAATGCTGGTTGGCAATTCGATTCCATCTATTCTTAAATGCAGAGTGCAGGGAGTTGATGGACAGTTTATGGTGTGTTATGACATTACCTCCAAACAGTCTTTGCTTTCTCTTTATGAAGAAAAGAAAATGGGTTACGAAGATCTTCAGATGATCCTGGGTGGATTTGTGCAGGTGATGGAAGATATGTCAGAATATTTGCTGAATCCATGCAGGTTAGTATTGAAGCCGGAGTATATGTATGTAGATGTGGAAAAGAGACAGATCTATTTTTGTTATCTTCCTGGATATGATGAAGATGTGAGACAGAAATTTCAGGAACTGACAGAGTATATTCTTCCGATTCTGGATCATGAAGACTCAAAGGCTGTAATGCTTGGGTATGGAATATACAGAAGAGCTTTGGAAGACAGTTTTCATTTGGAATATATAAAAAAGGAACTTTATCAGGATAGAGAGGAAATAGAAAAAACAGTTGGTTCCTCAATTTTGCAGGAATCAGGCACTATGACAGAGAAAAGGTGTAATTCAGATGGCAGTGAGAAAATTGATCTGTTTGAAAATTATGGGGAGTCAAAAGAGGAAAAGCCTCAGGAAGAACATCTGGAAGAGTTGCTTTGGGAGGAAGAATTATCTGAAAAAAAGAAAAAAGATGTTGGGGGTACGTCTAAAGGATTTTTGATTTGGTGTGTAGCAGCTGGATTTTTTGCACTGGTGGTTGTGGCCGCAGAAACACTGGGGTATCTGCCGAGGGTATCTATGCAGGTTATTCTGGGAGTGGCAGCTGGGATTATGGTAATTGGAATGTTGTGTACCTGGGGTGTGTCCGTTATAAAGAATAAGAATTGCATCAGACATGAGAAAAAGGGACATCTGGAAATACAGAATAAAAGAGAAAATAAAAAAGTGAGTGAAGACTCAGGAAAAGATAAGGTGAACTTTAAAGATAGCATTGAAAGAAACACGACTTCAATGCAAAATACAGCAGAAGTATTGCACCAAAAAGAAAAAATATCAATATCACAAAAAAATTGCGGCGAAACAGTGGTTTTATCTGCGAATATTGTTACTGGACCGGCAACTCTTGTAAGCCGTGAACCTGGTGAACTTGCTACGATTTATCTTCAGAATGAACTTACGGTAATTGGAAAAATGGAGAATGCAGCGGATGCGGTGATCGAACTTCCTACAGTAAGCCGGATACACGCGAAGATACGGAAACGGGAGGGAGAATATTATCTTACGGATTTGAATTCACGCAATGGAACATCTGTAAATGGCAAAATTTTAAAAGGGGATGAGGAATATTGCCTTCAGGATCAGGATCAGATAGACTTTGCGCAGGCCAGGTATGTGTTTCTGAAATAAAATAACAGATTTTAAAAATTTACCGGGTCTGATCTGTTGAGGTATCAGAGAAATTGTGCTATACTTATTCTATTATCAGAAAGTAACGAAAACAGTATTGAAAGTAGACTGAAAATATCGAGGTGATGGCGTGGAAGAAATAAAAAAAGAACCAATAACGGTTCTTTTTATACTTCTGAATATATTGATATTTCTTGTTGTTGATTTTACCGGCGGATCAGAAAATACTGCTCACATGATTGAATGTGGAGCCGCCTATCCACCGCTGATTCTTGAAAATGGAGAGATATACAGGTTATTTACCTGTATGTTTCTGCATTTTGGAATTTATCATATTGCCAATAATATGCTTGTCCTTTTTGTACTGGGACAGCGCCTGGAACCGGTTGTAGGGAAGATTAAATTTATTTTAATTTACCTTCTTGGCGGTCTTGGTGGAAATATTTTTTCTTTTATTATGGAAATGAAATCAGCGGATTATGCAGTGTCAGCTGGTGCCTCTGGTGCCGTTTTTGCAGTAATGGGAGCAATGCTCTATGTAGTTATTCGAAATCATGGAAGAATTCAGGATATTTCCGTACGACAGATGATGATCATGGCCGGATTCTCATTGTATTTCGGTTTTACAAGTACTGGTGTAGATAATGCAGCCCATGTTGGCGGCATGGTTTGTGGATTTATCCTGGCGGCAGTTCTTTATCATCCGGGAAATTTTTCTGGCAGAACAATGTGGAAGGATGTTTCCCCATCGGATTCAATTTCTGCATAAATGTTTCCGCTGTGAGCCTGGATGATCTCTCTGGTGATTGCCAGCCCCAGTCCGGTTCCACCCTCTTTGAATGTTACAAATGGAGTAAAAATTTCATTCAGCTGTGATTCCGGTATGCCGCATCCATTGTCAGTTATGACAATATGTACCCTTTGGTCACTGGAAAAAGCACATAATTTTACTTTTCCATCAGCACTGGAAATTGCTTCTGCTGCATTTCTGAGCAGATTCAGTAAAGCCTGCTTTAATTTAATGGGATCAATAAAGAGGGCAGGCAGTGAAGGCGAAATATCAGTTTTTAAAGCAATGCCCAGGTACTGGTAAGTGGGCTGGATGCTGGAAATAATTTCCTTAAGATAGGCAGTAAAAGCAGTTTTTTTTCGCTCAAGTTTATGGGCATTGTTGTAATCTGAAAGATTATTTAACAATTCTTTTGTATACTCCAGATTAGCTGTAATATCATTCCAGTAATCAAATGAGACAACTTCAGGATGTGTGTCTTCAATCATCTGAATCTCACTGTTAATAAGTGCTATGGGATTGCGTATCTCATGGGAAAATCGTGATAGTATCAGATGAAATTCATCCTGTTTTTTGTTTAAGATTAAATTATTTTTCATAAGCTCACCTCAAGTGAAGTGTATCATTGAAGTGGACAAATGACAAACAAAATCGTACTTAAAAAATCGAGATTATTCGACAGAGATAAAAAATACTGTTCCAAAAATTTTTTAAAAAATTTTGGAAAAAAATGTGATTTTCGCTATTATTAGACGTATAATTTATATATTCTATTTGGGAGGATAAGACTATGAGTGATTGTATTTTTTGCAAAATTGCAAACGGAGAGATTCCATCAGCAACATTGTATGAAGATGAAGACTTCAGAGTAATTCTGGATCTGGGTCCTGCAAGTAAAGGACATGCCTTGATCTTGCCGAAAGCGCATGCGGCTAATATCTATGAGATATCAGATGATATGGCTGCGAAAGCAATGATTCTGGCAAAGAAAATGGCCACAAAAATGACCGAGGCGTTAAAGTGCGATGGTTTTAACATTGTACAAAATAATGGCGAACCGGCAGGACAGACTGTTTTTCATTTTCATATGCATCTGATTCCGAGATATGAAGGAGATCAGGTGGGAATTACCTGGAAACCTGGAACTTTAACGGATGAGGTGAAAAATGAAATCCTGGAGAAATTGAAAAGCTGCTAGAAAACGGGGTACACAAGATGAATAGCGAAGAATTTAACACATTTTACAGACGGTATTATAAAGTCTCTGTTAAAATCGCAAATGGAATTGTACAAAGCCGTTTTACAGCCGAGGATGTTACACAGGAGGTATTTTCATACTTTTACGAAATAAAAGAGAGACTGGATGCTTCCAGCGAAGAAAAGCTTCACGCATTGGTGGTATGGAAAACAACCAATAAAGGAAGGGACTACCTGAGAAAATCATATGTAAAGCGGGAAGTAATGTTTGACAATGATGTGGCTGAATTGCAGTATCGTACTACAGAAAGCGCAGAAGCGGCATTACTGGGGCTGGAAAAACAGAAATATTTATCAATGGCATTTGAAGGCCTGCGACGGAAAAATTTAATTAACTATATGATTTTTATGCGAGTTGTAATGGAAGGTGTATCTACTGAAGAAGTAGCGCGCGAATTTGGCTATACAAGAAACAATGTAAATAACAGAGTACTTAGAGCCAGAAAATGGCTTTTAGCAGAAATCTTAAGACTGGAAAAAGAGTAAAATTAAAAAGCATACCTCTGTTAAATAACAGAGGTATGCAGTGTAAAATCAGGAATGAATACATTCTTCAATGAGATTCACAATATGCTGAATAGAATTTAAGTTTTTGCCAGCCGACATAGCCGCAATATATTTATTACGTTCCTGATAGAGTTTACGGATTGCCTCTAAGAGAGACGCTTCTGTAATCTCTTCCTCCTCCAGTACCATACTGTAACCCTGGCGCTCGAAGGAGCGGGCATTGAGAATCTGATCACCGCGGCTTGCCTTTGCGGACAATGGAATTAAGAGATTTGGCTTTGAAAGTGCGGCAAGTTCACAGATAGCATTAGCTCCTGCACGGGAGATTACTACATCTGCCAATGCAAACATGTCAGGAAGCTGTTCCTGAACATATTCATATTGGACATAACCTGTCAGCTGGATACTTTCATCCGTTTTTCCCTTGCCACAAATATGAATAACCTGGAATTCTTTCAGCAGTTCAGGAAGAATTTTTCGTACATTTTCGTTTACAGAAGCAGCACCCAGACTGCCGCCAATTACCAAAAGAACTGGTTTATCTGAAGTAAAACCACAATATGCGCGAGCGTGTTCTTTATTACCATGGAGAAGCTCCTGACGAATAGGAGTACCTGTAAGAACTGCCTTATCTTTTGGAAGATTATTTACAGTTTCTGGAAAGTTACAGCAGACTTTTGTTGCGGAAGAAAGGCAAAGCTTATTAGCAAGTCCCGGAGTCATATCAGATTCATGAATGATTGCCGGAATGTGTCGTTTGCCTGCGGCAATTACCACTGGTACTGTTACGAAGCCACCTTTGGAAAATACTACATCAGGCTTTAATTTTTTCATAAGACTTTTAGCCTGAAAATAGCCTTTTATAACGCGAAATGGATCTGAAAAGTTTTTCAAATCAAAATATCGTCTTAATTTACCGGAAGCAATTCCATAGTAAGGAATACCAAGCTCCTCAATAAGCTGTTTTTCAATACCATTGTAGGAGCCGATGTAAGAAATTTTATAACTTTTTTCCTGTAAAGCGGGAATCAGAGCAATATTCGGGGTAACATGTCCGGCAGTACCACCGCCGGTAAGGATAATATGCTTCATAGGATCCTCCTGAATAAGTGTTTAATAGTTACAGTTCACTTTGTGAATAGCGACCTATTTAATAAATATGAACCCCTAAAAGGGAATTGTCAAGAAAAGAAAAAAATCTGGGAGAAAAAAATGAACAAAAAAAAGATAGGAGAGAAAACCGATAGTCTGTTAGAAGCTGAAATGATCAAAGAAGCAAAAATGATAGAAGAAAGTCTTCTTGGAAATGCTGCAAATGATTTTGAGATTTCGGATGAGGAACTGGATGAGGCGTATCAGCAGTTTTTAAAGAAAATGAAAGCAGAAGGCAAACTGGATGAAGATAAAATAAATGAGGCCAATTCTGCAAAAGCTATGAATAATGATACAAAGACTGCTGAAATAGTGAAGTTTCCAGGATTCCGGAACGAGGCGTCCAAAGAGGAAAATTTAAAAGATGCTCAATCAACAGAAAGTTCAGCTGAGGAAATTGATTTTATTGCAGGATTTTCTGATAAGCTACGTCAGTTTGAAAAAGAAGAAAATAAACCCTGGTACAAATATGGAAAGGCAGTAGGGATTGCAGTTCTTGCTGCAATCGGTATTCTTGCCGGAAGTATGGCAAGCCAGGCTGATTCAGCGAAATTTGTCAGCTCTGTTCAGCATATTATAAATAGTGAAGATGTTATGCCATAAAAACAGAAAAATATATGTAATATAAGTAAGAGTTCGGGTAAAAGGGGGAATCTGTATGAAGATCACTTTTATTGGAGCAACACATGAAGTTACCGGGAGCTGCTATTACCTGGAAGCAGCAGGAAAAAAGTTTCTTGTAGACTGTGGAATGGAACAGGGACCTGATTATTATGAAAATAAAGATATTCCTGTGCCTCCGGGAGAATTAGATTTTGTGCTTTTAACACATGCACACATGGACCATTCCGGAAATCTTCCTGCTATTTACGCAAAAGGCTTTAAAGGACCTGTATATGCCACAGAGGCAACCTGTAATCTTTGCGATATTATGCTCCGTGACAGTGCCCATATCCAGATGTTTGAGGCAGAATGGCGTAACCGCAAGGCAAAACGTCAGGGGAAGCCTGAATTTGTTCCAGCTTATACCATGGAGGATGCATTAGGGGTTATTCGTAATTTTGTAGGCTGTCCATATGAGACTGGAATAATTCTTGGCGAGGGGCTGAGAGTAAAGTTTATTGATGCAGGTCACCTTCTTGGATCAAGCAGTATTGAGGTGAATATCTGTGAAGCTGGAGTTGAAAAAACAATTGTATTTTCGGGAGATATAGGAAACAAAAATCAGCCGCTTATAAAAGACCCTGCCTATTTTAGAAAAGCAGACTACGTGGTAATGGAATCTACATACGGAGACCGGAGCCACGGAGAGAGACCAGATTATGTGCGCCTTCTGGCAGATGTTATTCAGGAGACCTTTGACCGGGGCGGTAATGTGGTAATTCCCTCTTTTGCAGTGGGAAGAACGCAGGAGATGCTGTATTTTATCAGACAGATAAAAGCAGAAGGCCTTATTCACGGGCATGATAATTTTAAAGTGTTTGTAGATAGCCCTCTTGCAAATGAAGCAACAAATATTTTCGGTATTCATAAATATGATTGTTTTGATGACGAGGCTCTGGAACTTATTCGAAAAGGAATCAATCCTCTTAGCTTTCCTGGTTTGAAGATATCCGTAACAAGTGAAGACTCAAAAGCAATCAATTTCGATGATGACTGTAAGGTGATTATTTCTGCCAGTGGAATGTGTGATGCAGGAAGAATTAAACATCACCTGAAACATAATCTGTGGCGGGAGGACAGCACCATTCTTTTTGTGGGCTATCAGGCTGTTGGAACTCCGGGACGCGCCCTTTTGGAAGGAACTCAGGAAATAAAACTCTTTGGTGAACCGGTGCACGTTGCAGCAAAAATCTGCCGTATGCCGGGAATCAGTGGCCATGCAGATGTAAATGGTCTGGTTGACTGGATAAAAGCATTTGAAGTAAAGCCTCAGAAAGTGTTTGTTACTCATGGCGAGGATACTGTGACAGAACTGTTTGCTGCAAGACTGCGTGATGAGATGAACTATGATGCATATGCGCCATTCAGTGGAACAGAATTTGATCTGGCTGAAGGCGAATTTCTGTACGAGGCAGAGGGCGTTAAGATACAGAAGCCTGCTGCGTTACAAAAAGCATCTAAGGCTGCAAAGGTATACGAAAAGCTGCTTGCGCTTGGATACAGACTGCTTTCCGTCATACGCAAAAACGAGGGCTGTGCAAACAAAGATCTGGAGAAGTTTTCAAGGGATGTCCAATCTTTATGTGATAAATGGGACAGAACTGATGGGTAAGTGTTACAGTCTGAAAAGAAATCCCCGGGACAAAAATCCCGGGGAAGTAATTATGAAATCGCTTCTTTTAAAGCAGTGGCAAGCTGGTCAGGGCATGAAGTAGGTCTGCGTCCACACTGGATTCCCTCCAGGCGTGCAATTACTTCTTTCGCCGGCATACCTTCTACAAGTTTGGCAACTCCCTGTGTATTTCCAGAACATCCACCAATAAATTTCACATTGTGAACTTTCTGTTCATCATCAATATCATATTGAATTGCCATAGAACAAACACCTTTTGTTTTATATTCCATTGTTTTTTCCTCCAATCGTTATGTAAAATCAGGAGATCAGGAACGCTGGTCAGGTTATGAACAGCAATAGCTTTGCACCTTCTCTCATTATAGCAGAAGATATTATAAGTTTCCATGCCAAATTTAAGTTGGATATAGCAAGAAGTTTTGGTATAATGTCAGATGAAGAAGCAGTTAACTTTCAAAAACAGAGGAGAATGCTAAATGAAAACAATTGGTATTATTGGCGCAATGGAAGTTGAAGTTGCGATTTTAAAAGAAAAAATGGAAGATGTACGAATTATAAAAAAAGCTTCCATGGATTTTTATGAGGGAATACTTGCTGGAAAAAAGGTTGTTGTAGTGCGTTCCGGAATTGGCAAGGTAAATGCTGGTATCTGTGCTCAGATTCTGGCAGATGTATTTTCAGTAGATGCGATCATTAATACAGGAATTGCAGGAAGCTTAAATAAAAATATTAATATTGGTGATATTGTTCTTTCCACAGATGTTGTACAGCATGATATGGATGCTACCGGATTTGGATACCGCAAGGGACAGATTCCGCAAATGCCTGTATTTTTCTTTAATGCAGATGATAATCTCCGCAGACTTGCTGCAGAAGTATGTAAGGAAGTAAATCCGGATATTCAGGTATTTGAAGGAAGAATTGCTTCTGGAGACCAGTTTGTCTGCGATCAGGATGTTAAGAATCGAATTGTATCAGAGTTTTCAGCATATGCGACTGAAATGGAAGGTGCAGCCATTGGACAGGCAGCATACTTAAATGAAATTCCGTTTCTGGTTGTCCGTGCTATTTCTGATAAGGCTGATGGAAGTGCGCAGATGGATTACAGCGAATTTGAGAAAGCAGCTGTTGACCATAGTGTGAGGCTTACTTTAAATATGCTGGCGCGTATTTGAAAAATCATTCCCGCAA
>NZ_JAQDKY010000090.1:0-2597 GCF_027662325.1 Blautia faecis
CTTTGTTTTATGCTGCATTTTTCGTCCGTTTCAAGCCATTGAGTGCTCTCTTATAAGTCACCTGGTCCAGTTCCTGTATGGATGCGATTCCATACCGTTTCAGGATCTGCTGCATCGTAACCCCGGTTCTTCCAAGCTCCGCATACAAGATCTGAATTTCCCTCTCTGATATTCTCTGGACTTGCTCTTTCTCACCCTCAGAATCTGCCACTTGTATGGAAGCTGCTTCTGACATCTGATAGCTAAACACCTTTTCACTTCTCTGGTTTACAATCTCCAGTGCTGTGATCACCTTATCGGCAGAAACCTGAATCATCTTCACAGAAAAGCTGTCCTTTACAGACTTTCTCCCATTCTTCTCGCCCATCCGCACTTTATTTATGGGAATATAAATAAAAGGAGCCGAATACAGTTCCCGTCCAATTCCAATATTAAAGCAGGCCCGTTTAAAAGAGTCCGATGCGGCACCTTTCGCCTTTTCATAGTCGCTTTCTGTTCCTACGTCTTCCTTCTGCACCCACTGCTTTTTCTCATCATCCCAGATACTGAGAATACAGTACAGTTCATTTCCGATCATATTATGCCTTCTCTGCCATCCGCAGATTCCAAACACTTCATCTAGTATCGTCTGATCTACCCTTGCATTTTTATAAAGGAGCAGAGTGATTCCCTGCTCCATGATTGCACCTACACGGCACTCAATCTCTTCCGGATTTAAATTCCGGATTCTTTTTTCTGCCATAATCTTTTCCCCCTGTAATCATCCCTACGCAACAGACAGTTTTCTATATGAACTGACATTGCTGTACTCTGCAAATATTTCTGGTTTTTCCTTGCGAAGTCTCTTGCTGTCCACAGATTCCCGGCTGATTTTCTTCCAGGAAACAACAATTCCATCTAATTCACCAGTCTCGTACTCCCCCATCACAGCCTTGATCTGGTTGGCAAGTCCAGTTTTCTGTTTTTCAAGTTCTTTTACCTTGGAATCAACATCCTGGTACTTCGCTATAACCTTTTTCATATCTGCTTCAAGCTGAATCGTATCCGCTACAGAATCACTATATTTTTCATTCAGATATTCCTGGGTTGCCTCGGAATCATCTACAACAGGCTCTGTGCCTGTAAGTACACACTCTTGCCAGAACTCCTTTTCCTTTGCGATCAGTTCTTCAATCAGGGAATCATCTCTGTAAATTGTGGTAAAAACAAATTTATTTCCGCCGATCAATGCCGCTATATATGCTTTATTCATGCCGCATACTGCCAGGTAATGCTGTACCTGTAACACATATTCCTCTGGTACACCCTTTTCCCACTGGTCAGCCTTATACTGGCTCGCCGTCTTTGCTTCAAAGATACATTTCTCCCCGCGCTCATCTGTAGCAATTCCATCTACATCCGCAAACAGATATGGATAATCTGCATGAAAAATCATTGCGTGTTTCTGGCGTACCTTAAGCCCGGTACGGTTCATAAACTCCTTGCGGATAATCGGTTCCATCACATTCCCCCAGTAAGTAAATTCATTTCCATTATCTGAAACTGGCAGCTTTCCTGTTTTTTCTTCCCACAGCTGTAAAATACTTCTGTAAGGATTCTTTCCCATAATCACAGAAGCATCAGAACCGCCGATTCCGTTTCTTCTAAGCTGTAACCATTCTTCTCTTGTAAGGTTCCCTGTCGGTGTCATTTTTCGTCTCATAATTCCTGGCCTCCTGTTTTCTTTCATTTTCCAGACTTTTATTCCTTGCTTCTTTATACCGCTTCCGGAAGATCATATCCTTCCAGGTCTTCTACCTCATGTCCCACATACTCTTCCAGTTCCTGGTAAGAATGGTCTTTTACACCAAGCCATTTCTTGTACATACCTTCCAGAATCCCGCTTGACATGTTCAAAAGGTTTAAAAGCGCAACATCACTAAGCTGTGCTGATTTTGCCAGAAGCACCTCATATAATGATGAAAACGTCTCAATCTTGTATGCCTCGGCGATCAGATCAGTCGGGTTTTCACACAGCAGATGTTCTCTGTAAGTGGAAAATTCCCCGTAAAGTTTCTGAACAAATTCCTGTTTTAATTCCTCTTTCACTTTTTGCTTCATTATGCCTGTCTCCTATACTCTGAAAAAACATAGGACTATCGCATCCGCTGATATCCATACACGATATAGATGTAATTATGATTAACATCCATATTCTGTATAAAAACTGCTTATTGCGATAGTCCCATTGGTAACTCATGCTGCCTTGACCAGCTGATATGCCCGGTCAATCATCGGATTGCCATCAGCTGTCCTGGCGAAAATATTTTCTTTATAATTTGCTGTCTTTCTTCTTGGTGTAGAATGTGTTGCAAAATCAGATACTGCATTTACAAATCTATATCCGTTGTTTCCAACGTCTTTCAGATCAGGTGCATCAAAATATCTCATTTTCATGTCTGCTCTCAGTTTTTCTACACCACGTTTCTGAAGCAGAGAATAATTTTCTTCCATTGGGAGAAGAATCTTAATATAATCCAATACCTGCTTCTCTGACAGCTTAATCTTTCTCAGATTCTCAAATTCCTGTCCCAGCGCAGTCATGTATTCATCTGCCA
>NZ_JAQDKY010000091.1:0-2533 GCF_027662325.1 Blautia faecis
AGCCGGATTCCCGGATAAGTCATATGGAAATTTTTTAATTTATCAAGCAGGAAAATATTCAAGGCAGTTTCGCTGGCGCCAATTGCTATACTTCCGTGGGAAAGCCCGGAGCTGTCCGCCAGCTCCTCTTCTGCAGCCTGAAACTGCTCCATTGCACCAAGCACGTGGGTATAAAGCCGCTCTCCTTCCGGGGTAAGCTGTACACCGCGGTTAGTACGGATAAATAAAGTGGTATTCAGCTGCTGTTCCAGACAGTTCATGGCCCGGGTGATGTTAGGCTGGCTGTTGTTTAACGCCTGGGCGGCCTTGGTAAAGTTGTGGTATTTTGCCACATAATAAAAGATCTTGTAATACTCGAAATTTACGTCCATAATATTTTTCCTTTTCTTTTGGCATATCATATATTTATTCCAATTATATCAATTATAGTTTTTACTTATTCCTACGTCAAGCGTATTATGTACCCGAATAAAAAAGGGAAACAGGAACGTGTTTTCAAAGGAGGAACAAATGCTTACAGCAGTAACCGGTATAAACTGGGGCGATGAAGGAAAAGGCCGTGTGATCGATCTTTTAGCGGAGCAGGCAGATGTGGTAGTCCGCTACCAGGGCGGCAACAACGCAGGTCACACAGTGGTCACCGACCAGGGTAAATTTGTCTTAAATCTTCTCCCATCTGGTATCTTACATCCAGGTGTGGTATGTGTCCTCGGGGACGGAATGGTAGTCGATCTGGAACATCTTTCCCGGGAAATCCATGAAATAGAGAAAAAAGGAATCCGGGTTACACCGGATCATCTGAAGCTTTCAAAGCGTGCCACGATCTCCATGCCATGGCACAAGGTACAGGATGAGTTAGAAGAAAACCGGCTGGCAAAAACCGGCAGCGCCTTTGGCTCTACCCGCCGTGGAATCGCCTACGCCTACAGTGACAAGTACCGTAAGAAAACCCTTCGTCTTGGGGATCTGCTTCATTTAAAAGAGGATTCCGTAAAAGCCAGATTAAAAACCATGCTGGAGGCAAAAAACCTGGAGCTTGCAGGCTGCTATCATCAGGAGCCAATGTCTTACCCTGCTCTTCTCACCTGGTGTGAGGAACAGGCAGAACTCTTTGGCTCCTATATTGCAGACACGGGTGAGTTTCTGGAACAGGCACTGTCAGAGGGCAAAAAGGTAGTGCTGGAAGCCCAGCTTGGCGCCATGAGGGATATTGATTATGGTATTTTCCCCTATACCTCAAGTTCCTCTACCATTTCTGCCTATGGCCCGATCGGTGCCGGAATTCCGGGAAAATCCCTGGATCATGTGGTGGGCGTTTTAAAAGCATATTCTACCTGTGTTGGTGCCGGTCCTTTTGTAGCAGAAAAGGCAATGTCCGATGCCTGGGAAGAAGAGCTTCGAAAAGCGGGCGGTGAATATGGTGCTGCCACAGGCCGTCCCCGCAGGGTGGGACCGTTTGATGCCGTAGCCAGCCGTTATGGATTAAAATGCCAGAATGCAGATCAGATCGCACTTACCAAAATGGATGTCTTAAGTTCCATGAAAGAGATTCCCGTGATCACAGGCTACAAACGTGACGGTGTTGTGACCATGGATTTTGACCCTATGGATGAACTGGACAGCTTTGTCCCTGTAGTAGAAATGCTCCCGGGCTGGGAATGCGATATTTCCGGCTGCCGGACGTATGAAGAGCTTCCGGAGAATGCCAAAGCCTACATCCGTATCCTGGAGCAGCTTTTGAACCATGAGATCCAGTTTATTTCCGTCGGAGCCAAACGGGATCAGTTTTTAACAAAAGGAGCCTGGTTATGAGACATTTGATCGATCCACTTGATTTTACCCTTGAAGAAACTACAAAAGTTCTGGATCTGGCAGACCGCATTGCAGAAAATCCGGAAGTGTACAGCCATGTGGCGGATGGGAAAAAGATTGCTACTCTTTTTTACGAGCCAAGTACCAGAACACGTCTTTCCTTTGAATCTGCCATGCTAAGCCTTGGAGGAAAGGCCCTTGGCTTTGCTGGTGCTGAGCAGTCCAGTGCCAGAAAGGGAGAAACGGTAGGTGATACCGCCCGGGGGGTAAGCTGCTATGCGGATATCATTGCAATGCGGCATCCCAAGGAAGGCGCTCCCCTTCGTGCCTCCATGTATGCCACAGTGCCAGTAATTAATGCCGGGGATGGCGGTCATAACCATCCAACCCAGACACTGATTGACCTTATGACTATCCGTCAGAGGAAAGGTCATCTGGATCATCTGACAGTTGGCTTTTGCGGGGATCTGAAATTTGGACGCACCGTACATTCCCTGGTAAACAGCCTGGTACGTCATCCTGGAAACGAGTTTTACTTCATCTCCCCGGAGGAACTTAAGATCCCGGATTACGTGATGGAAGAGACCTTAAAGCCAAACCATTCTTTTTACAAAGAAGTCACCAGCCTGGAGGAAACCCTTCCCAAGCTGGACGTGCTCTATATGACAAGAGTTCAGAAAGAACGTTTCTTTAACGAGGAAGATTATGTCCGGTTAAAGGA
>NZ_JAQDKY010000092.1:0-2468 GCF_027662325.1 Blautia faecis
AAACTGTTAAGGAAACAATCGGAGTTGGTGTAAACGAAAAAGCAGCCTTGAGTTCTGATAAAAACTGCCCTTTCGTTTACATCAATTTCGATTTTACCTTGGTGAACAAAGTCGCGTCCCTTTAGCCGATAGCTATGGGGATTCAATCGTTGCTCTTTTCCTTAAGTTTATCATACCGGATGTTTTGGTAAAAGTTTTTTTATTCAAGAAATCAATTTCAGGCATGACAAACAAACCTCCTATGCGGAAGTCATTTATTCTATGCAATTGTAGATTTTAACATCTCATATGTGCATGAAAAGAAGAACTGTATTTATCTTTGCGGGGTGATACCATATTCCCTCCGCAAGAAGAACATTTGCATACATCAATGTGATACAAAACCTTTATCATTTCTACTGCATTTAGATTTTTTAATGTAGAAATGTATTTCTTGCATCCAAGCAGGTTTCTGCAGAGAGTTATCTTTTTTCTCTTGTTTCTACATGATAGCAGACCATAGTGCCGGATTCTGACAAATCGTTTGGGTGGAACATGCATCATGAATCGACGGATGAATTCTTCTCCTGAAATTGTTTTCTCTTTCCAGTGGCCTTCGTTTTTATAGTCTTTTACTGCATATGTAACTGTCGTATCCGTCATGGATTTGATTCGATGATTACTGATTGCTATCCTGTGGGTATATTTTCCAAGATAATTGATAACCGACTGTGCACCATTGAAAGTTTCTTTACAGTAAGTGACCCAGTTCTTTTCATAACACTTATCAAGAAGTTCTTTAAAACGATAGCTGTTCTGATATTTCTCTGCTGTACCATGAAATTTAAGCTTAGAATCATTCCACAGGCTTTTTAACTCATCCAGATATTTTCCACGGAACACTTTTGAGATGACACCATATGGGAGAAAAAAATTTCCACCTGTGTCTTTCCATTTATTTTCATCATCAAGCCCACCTCCAAGAACAATGGTATGAATATGAGGATGATAATTCATTGCAGAGCCCCAGGTATGAAGAATGCAGATATACCCTATATCAGCTCCCAGATACTTTGCATCTTTTGACAATTCATTCAATGTGGCTGAAGCAGCATGATACAGTGCATCATATAACAGCTTCTGGTTGCTGTAAATAATGGAATTCAATTCCTCAGGAACTGTGAATACTACATGATAATAGGGTGCATCCAATACGTTCTCTTTTTGTGCATCAATCCATTTCTCTTTCGGAAACTCCTGGCACATGGGACAGCATCTGCTTCTGCAGGAGTTGTTGTGAACACTGATACATCCGCAGTCCTCACAAACACTGATGTTTACACCAAAAACTCCTGTTTTACAGTTTCTGATGTGATAAGCCGTTTTTCTGTGATGAGCAGGAGGGTTACTCCTCTTTTCATAGGAAGGATAGAACCGTTCAAATACATCCTGTATCGTACATGATTTATCCATAATCATTCACCACCCATCTCATCAAATGGGCTTTTAATACCAAGCAGAGTTTTATTGCTTACATGCAGATAAATCTCTGTTGATTTTGGATCACGATGTCCCAAAAGAGCCTGAATATATTTTATATCGCAGCCTGACTCAAACAGATGACTTGCAAAACTATGACGCAAACAATGTGTGGAGACGTGTTTTTGAATGCCTGCTCTTTCGGCGCTTTCACGAAAAAATTGAATGACACTATCTTTTGTAAGATAATCCCCTGTCCATGAACTTGGGAACAGAATCCCTCTTGGCCTGCCACATTGAAACCAGTATTCTGTCAATATTTCAAGCGTCCGGTCTGCAAGCAAAGTATAACGGTCAGATCGGCTTTTTCCATCGCGGATGTGTATGGTTTTGTTCGTGCGTGAAATATCATCATAATGAAGGTGTGTGACTTCTGAAACACGAAGTCCACCTGAATACATAGTAGCGATCATAGCTTTATGCTTCAGATTTGGTGTAGCATCAAGAATAGCTGATATTTCTGCTTTTGTAAGCACCGCTGGTAACTTTCTGTCCCTTTTCATACGAGGTATGTCATCATCATCCCAATTCATCTTCAATACTTTTTTGTAAAAGAAGCGGATTCCTGAATGGTAGTGATTGTATGTTTCTGGTGAAATCCCGGAAAGTTTCTTTTCAGTTAGGAATGTATCAACATCGTCAGTTGTTAATGCATCTATATCCTTGGCTGTGTGGTTCAAAAAATGAGCAACACTGGTACAGTATGCATGAATTGTGGAATCCTTGAGATTCCGTTTATTCGCAGCAGATCTAATCTGATTAAAAATTTCTTCGTACATAATAAAATCCTCCATGTAAAGTAAATCGTAAATGTATAAACACTGCTTACATGGAGGAGCATTAGCATAATAAAACTGCTTGCCAGAAAGGCAGCTCAATGGTATTCTTATCATAGGCAGTGGGGATGTCGATCCTGTTTGATTGTTGGTTGTGGTGACTTAACAATACTA
>NZ_JAQDKY010000093.1:0-2454 GCF_027662325.1 Blautia faecis
TAGTCCAGCTTTGCTGGACACACATAAAAGAAAAAGGCGCCTTGGATACATTTCTGTATTCCAAAGCGCCTTTGCTTTATGTTCTGTAGTATACTCAAAAAAAAACAGATGTCAATAGTTTTTTTGAAAAAAATTCCAAAAAGATTTTGCGGTTGACTGAAAAAAGTTCTTGCTCAAATTAGGATAGGCATACTTGACAAATAGGTTTCTTCCATTATAATTTTTGTTCAGAGCCAGGCAAATTTACAGTAAGATATGTGAGCGTGCTTGCATAACGATACGTCCTTGGCTGTAAATTTATTTGGCGATACGCAAAATCGACGAAATGGGATGCATTTCTGAGATTGGATTTGATCATTAAAATAAAACTCAGTACCGAGGAGGAAAACAAATGGCAGAGATTAAAGAAGAGTGTGGTGTCTTCGGAATCTATGACCTGGATGGAAATGATGTGACGTCTTCAATTTACTATGGTCTGACTTCTTTGCAGCACCGTGGTCAGGAAGCCTGTGGCCTGGCAGTATCGGATACTAAGGGACCTATTGGAAATGTTAAGTTTCACAAAGATCTTGGACTGGTAAGCGAGGTGCTTCGCGAGGATACACTCCATAAGATGAGTGGTGATATCGGAATCGGACATGTACGCTATTCCACAACAGGAGCATCCGTTGCAGAGAATGCACAGCCTTTGGTTTTATCTTATGTAAAAGGAAGTCTGGCACTGGCACACAATGGAAACCTTGTTAACACTGGGACACTGAAATGGGAACTGATCCAGAGCGGAGCAGTTTTTCATACCACCACTGACTCAGAGGTGATTGCATTTCATGTAGCCAGAGAGCGGGTACATACCAGCTGTGTAGAGGAAGCGGTCCTGAATACAGCCAGGAAGCTGCAAGGCGCATACGGTCTTGTGATCATGAGCCCCCGTAAGCTGATCGGAGTCCGTGACCCCTATGGCTTAAAGCCTCTCTGCCTTGGAAAAAGGGACAATGCTTACGTGCTGGCTTCCGAGAGCTGTGCACTTACTTCTGTAGGTGCCGAGTTTATCCGTGATATCGAACCTGGTGAGATGATTACGATCAGCCGCAAGGGCGTGAAGTCAGACATGACGCTTGCAGATACTGTGAAAAAACGTGCTCACTGTGTTTTTGAATATATCTATTTTGCAAGACTGGACAGTACCATGGACGGTGTAAAGGTTTATGACGCACGTATACGTGGCGGTAAATCCCTTGCAAAATCTTATCCTGTGGAGGCAGATCTTGTCACCGGCGTTCCGGAATCCGGTCTTCCTGCTGCCAAAGGATTTTCTGAAGAATCTGGTATTCCATTCGGATTTGCATTTTATAAGAACTCTTATATCGGAAGAACTTTTATCAAACCTACTCAGAAAGAGAGAGAATCCAGCGTTCATCTGAAGCTGAGTGTGTTGGATGCTGTTGTAAAAGGAAAACGTATTGTGCTTGTGGACGACTCTATTGTCCGTGGAACCACCATAGCAAACCTGATTCGCATGTTGAAAGAAGCAGGCGCTCTTGAAGTACACGTAAGGATCAGTTCTCCGCCATTTTTACATCCATGCTATTTCGGAACCGATGTGCCAAGTAATGACCAGCTGATCGCGGCGCAGCACTCTACAGAAGAGATCTGTAAGATGATTGGGGCAGATTCACTTGGTTATATGGAGATTGATTATTTGGAGGGCATGGCAGGTGGACTTCCTATTTGTAAGGCATGCTTTGACGGAAAGTATCCGATGGTAATTCCAGATGAGAATAATTTACAAAATGATTTTGAAATTCATAAGATATAAGAGAAATAATTTTGCCTGTGCAGGTTGTCTCAGAACTTCCACAATAATAAAATAGTGCATAACTACCAATATACCGGTTGCATATTTGTGCAATCGGTATATTTATTTCTGAAATGTTACAAAAAAGTGTGAAAGAAAAAACTTGACAAATATCGAGACTTGGTGCATAATTTGCCTCAATCAAGGGAAAACGTTTTCGAGAGCCTTTGATTTTGATAGAAAAGGAAACTATAATTCCTGTAAAACAGAAAGGGTGATAACGATGTGTCAGAAGCAGATTAAGCTGAATGCGAAGGAAGATGTTCAGGAATTCGTAAGGGCAGCAGGTAAATGTGATTTTGACATAGATGTTTTCTATAACAGAATCATCATTGATGCAAAATCCATTCTGGGAGTTCTGAGCATGGATCTTACAAGGGTTCTTACTGTACGGTGCCATGGCGAGAGCAAGGAATTTAACCGTACATTACAGAAGTTTGCAGTTGCCTAATTAAGTAGTTGCAAACTGGCACCTTTTAAGGTGTCCATAAAATCGTAAAAAACAGATATTGCCGGGAACGACTTGAAATATGAGACAGCATGGTATCCCGACAGCATCTGTTTTTTTTATAACTCAAATTGCTATTTAGTGTGTTGAA
>NZ_JAQDKY010000094.1:0-2359 GCF_027662325.1 Blautia faecis
GATACCTCTTCTGCAACCAGGTAACCATCCGGGGCCTGTTCTTCTCGAAGGGTATAGGTTCCAACCGGAAGTTTTTCCACCATATGCGGATCTTTTTTCGATACCCAGCTTTCTACTACTTTTCCATCTTTATCCAGGATGGTCAGCTTCGCACCTGGGATTTCTTTGGAATCTGTCACATCGGTTTTATTGATTTCCACTTTTGTTACATCATCTAGCATCTGGTGCTTCTGAACTTCGGCTGTATCTTCCACTTTAAACTCAATGCTCTCTGCAGTGGTATAGCCGTCTGCTGGTTTGGTTTCCACCATCGTATAGGTTTCCCCCACTAACAGGCCACGGATCATATGTGGTTCTTCGGTAGAAATCCATTCATCCACAACAGTTCCATTGGAATCCAATACCTGCAGGGATGCACCAGGAAGCTCTTTTCCATCTGTTAAGTCCGCTTTGGAAAGTTCCACAGAGGTCTGCATATCCTCAAAAATAAACTCATAAACAGCCTGGGTGGTTTTGTCGCCCTGATATTCGAAGGTAAATTCCTGAATTTCGGTTCCACGCACATACCCGTTTGGTGCATAGATTTCTTTGAGGTAATACTTTGCATTGATCGGAAGGTCCGCCATAAAGTGAATCCATCCGCTTTCATCTGTGGTCTTCAATTCAATGATAGTATCCTTCTCAATCAGAACTTTGCCGCTTGCCGATACAATATCTTCCGCTGCATACAGTCCAAAGATGGCTCCGGAGAGAACCTTGTCGCTGTCCTTTTCTTTTTTCAGAACATTTACCTGCACCTTCTGGCGGCGGTTCTGCCAGTCTGCACTATAGGTTACCACCGGGGTATCCTGGTCACGGTAGGTAAGGTCTACATATCTTGGCTCATCATCCAATACATATCCATAGGAGGTTTCACCCACCAGCTGATCTTTTGTATAGTAATTTTCACTGACACCATCCGCTGCTTTAATATCCTCAGCTGCGTACACGTTAAAGGAAACATCCATCAGGCTTCCGGTTACATAACTAAAGAAATGCTCTACCACACCTTTTGCATTGTCAAGTAGGGTAACATCATCTATGAACTCCCCTTTTTTATTTACCAGCAGGCGTGCAATCGGCACATCATCTTCCATCTTTACCTTCTGTACCTCTGCGGTATCGGAAATCTGAAAGCTGATATCAGTGGTGCGTAAATAGCCGTATGGTGCGATCTGTTCCCTGAGAGTATAGATTTCTCCAACCTTTAAGCCTTTGATTACATGCGGCTTGTCTTTTACAGATGTCCAGAAATCTACCACTTCGCCTTTTTTATTTAGGATAATTAAGGAAGCTCCGTCCAGTTCCACGCCGGTCGTTACATCTGCCTTTGTGATTTCCACGGTGGTTGGCTGGTTTTTCTTGGTGGCTTTTAATTTGATTACTTTTACATCCTGTCCCTGGTAGCTGGCATCAAATTCCAGGATTTCATCCGAGGAAACATAGCCATCCGGTGCCTGAAGCTCTTTCACATAATACTTGCCAAGCGGCAGGTCCAGGGTAATCTGTGCCAGCCCATTTTTGTCACTCTTTACCTTCTGAAGCAGGGTATCTGCCTTTACAATTACCTTATCGCCGAAATAAATGTCATTATTGTTATAAATTCCAAACTCGGCACCTTCCAGCTTTTTACCAGTTTCGGCATCCTCTTTCACCACTTTAAGTTCTACCTTCTGGCGCTTATTGGAAAATTCCACGGTTTCTTCCACAACTGGAGTGTTCTGATCTTTATACAGGAAGGTAAGCTCCTGGCTGTCCGAGTTAATGACAAACCCGGTTGGTGCTTTGGTTTCCACAACACGGTAGGTACCAAGGGGCAGATCATTTAGAATGGCCTCTCCTTTTTCATCTGTGGTAACCTTCTGGATCAGCGTATCTTTTGGGTAAATGACAGTGCGGTTGCCCGCTTCATCCACCTGGTGATCCGGGGTATAAATATCCTCTGCGGCATAAACCGCAAACTCAGCACCAGAAAGGGAAGTTTCCTCGTAGATAAAATCTTTTTTGAAAGATTTTAAGGTTTCCCCAGATTTATGGATGATGAGCTTTCCTTTTGCCGGATGGTTAAATTGGTATTCTGGGTATAGCCGTCCGGGGCAGTCACTTCTTCAATGCGGTAGTTGCCACATTTTAAGGCACTTGGCAGGATCAGATAACCATTTTCATCCGTAAAATAAGATTTATGGGTAACGGTACTTGGATAAGTTGTGGTCTGCTCCACGTATTTTCCTTCATCCAGGTTGTAAATCTTAAACTCGGTGTTTGCAACCAGGACCGGCTTCTTGGTTTCATCATCCTGTTTAATGATTTTTAGTTTTGC
>NZ_JAQDKY010000095.1:0-2107 GCF_027662325.1 Blautia faecis
ATGTTACAACGCTCGGACATTTCAAAAAAATTCACGGCGGACAGCCGGAAATGGTCGTCCGCCGAATCATACTACACAATCTTTTAGATAGATTGATTGTGAAATAATTTCAATCCAATCACCACATCTATCATAAGTTCCACAATGAGAATTATACTAATGGCAACATTAAAATTACATAGGTTATATAATCCGATATAGATTTCACAAGTAAGAAATACAACTTGCAGACACAAATTTAAGTATGTCACTAAATGCTCGTTAGTTCTATTCCACAATCTAAACAGGAACATTGTAAAAATAGGTTTTCCCGTAAAAGCAAAAAGCACTGACAATACCGGCACCAAAAATACATAGTAAGAATCTACTGCATTGCTGGGGGATGTACCTACCCATTGAATTGCTATTTTATCAGGAACAACGAAAAATAAAACAATAGATAAAATAACATTGATTATTAAGATGATTGTTGTTGCTTTGCAAAAATTGATTTTTTTCATGGTGTTTTCTCCTGTTATAAGTGTGCTTTATTTAGTCGGCAACATAATGGAAAATTCCGAACCCTTGCCCGGCTCCGAAACCACTTTGATATAGCCGCCCTGCCGTGTTACGATCTCGCGGGCCAGATACAGGCCAATGCCCACGCCCTGCTGTTCGTGTACTTCTTCCTCACGATAGAAGCGCCGGAAGATGGCGGCCTGATTGCTTTCGGAAATGCCCTTGCCGGTGTCGGCTACTTTGATTTCCACATACATTTCCCACAGCACCACCGACACAGCGATTTTCCCGCCTGCCGGGGTGTACTTCACCGCATTGTCCAGCAGGTTAAAAAGGGCTTCGGATGTCCACTTGCTGTCATGGAAAACGGTCAAATCCTCCGGGCAGTCCACGGACACAGCTATTTCCTGTTTGTCCGCTGCATACACAATCCGAGTGATGGCCTGAGCCACGGTATCAAAGAGGCGACCCGGTTTCTTATCCAACTGGATCACGCCCGTTTCCAGCCGTGAGGTTTTCACAAGGGCCTGAAAGAGAAAGTCCAGCTTATCCGTCTGGCTGCGGATTCCCCGGATAAAGTCGGTGCGCTCCGCCTTGGTCATAGGCTTTTCCAGCAGCGTGTCCGTCGCCATTTTCAGATTGCTTACCGGCGTTTTCACCTGATGGGAAATATCCGATACAAGGGTCTGTAACTCCTGCCGTTCCTCGTCCACCCGGCGGCGGTTCTCCTGCATGATCTGGTAAAGCCTTGCCAGCCGGTGTCCGATTCTGGCAAGCTGGGTTTCGCTGTCCTCTGGCCGCTGGGGCGCTTCATTTCCGGCGATCATGTGGTCTAAAGTCTGGCATAGGTCAGCGGTAAACTGCGACAGCCGCTTTCCAAACGCCTGCGTCAGTACAAAAATCCCTACAAGGGCGCACAACAGCAGCGCCCCGCCCGTCAGCAGCACCGCCGTCTGTTTTGTCACAAGAAACAGGGCTATGGTGATCCCGGACATGGAAAGGACAAGCCCCATTGCTACCCGGCCAAACAGCCGCTTTACCGAGAGGTTTTGCAACTTCATTTTGCCTCGCCTCCCGTCCATTGATAGCCCATGCCGTAAACAGTTTTGATGTAGGGCGCGCCGCCGTCGGATTCGATCTTACTCCGAATCCGGCTGATGGAGCTTGTCAGGGTGTGTTCGTCCACAAACTTCTCGTCTCTATCCCACAGCTTTTCCAAAAGCTGCCCACGGGTCAGCACTTGCCGGGGATTTTTACGGAACAGGTTCAGCATTTTGTACTCCATCGGGGATAGGGTCAGGGGCTTGCCGTTTAAGGAAGCCGTCTGCTCCGAGAAGTCCAGAAACAGCCGCCCGTCGTCGTAAATGTCCTTGGCCGGTTTGTGGTGTTCCAGCATGGCGAACATGGCTTTGATTTTTCGCTGCAAGGCCCCGATCACAAAGGGCTTTGTGATGTAGTCCACCGCGCCCACCTCATAGCCCCGTATCTGGTCGCTCTCCTGATCGTTGGCGGTCAGGAAAATCACGATGGTATCCGGGTGCTGGGGCTTTATCAGCTTGCACAGTTCAAAACCGTTCCCGTCCGGCAGGTTGATGTCCAGCAGCACTAA
>NZ_JAQDKY010000096.1:0-1968 GCF_027662325.1 Blautia faecis
ACCGGGAATATTTAAGAGAAGTCTGCCCAGCCAGATTACACACATTGACCCTGACCGGGGAATTGTGGACATATCTTGCAGACCTGAACGAACAGGCACAGAAACGGTTAGACACCATCATGGAGCAGATGAAAGCTGCCGAGGGCGTGACCGAGGAATTGAAGCGTACCCGTCAAATGGAATGGGTGCAGCGTTGCAATAACATTCACAACCGGGCAGAAGAAATTGTTTTACATGAGTTGATTTATTCATAACGGTATGGTAGAATGATTATTACAAATCGAAAGTTGACAAGGAGTTTTGATAGCGTGAAAAAAAGTTTATGGAAGAAGTTTTAATTGATGATAATATGGTTTTTGATATTGATAATTTAAAAGGATTTCTTAATGATACCAGTTCATTTGGGTTTATAGCTAAAGAAAATAATAAAATTATAGGATTTGCATATTGCTATACACTTTTAAGACCTGATGGAAAAACAATGTTTTATTTACACTCAATAGGAATGTTACCTAACTATCAAGACAAAGGTTATGGTTCAAAATTATTATCTTTTATTAAGGAATATTCTAAAGAGATTGGTTGTTCTGAAATGTTTTTAATAACTGATAAAGGTAATCCTAGAGCTTGCCATGTATATGAAAAATTAGGTGGTAAAAATGATTATAAAGATGAAATAGTATATGTATATGATTATGAAAAAGGTGATAAATAAATGAATATAGTTGAAAATGAAATATGTATAAGAAC
This sequence comes from Blautia faecis, assembly GCF_027662325.1. Lineage (NCBI taxonomy): Bacteria > Bacillati > Bacillota > Clostridia > Lachnospirales > Lachnospiraceae > Blautia > Blautia faecis. The sequence continues at coordinate 751 of NZ_JAQDKY010000096.1, forward strand.
TTTAATAGATGATGATTTTCCTTTGATGTTAAAATGGTTAACTGATGAAAGAGTATTAGAATTTTATGGTGGTAGAGATAAAAAATATACATTAGAATCATTAAAAAAACATTATACAGAGCCTTGGGAAGATGAAGTTTTTAGAGTAATTATTGAATATAACAATGTTCCTATTGGATATGGACAAATATATAAAATGTATGATGAGTTATATACTGATTATCATTATCCAAAAACTGATGAGATAGTCTATGGTATGGATCAATTTATAGGAGAGCCAAATTATTGGAGTAAAGGAATTGGTACAAGATATATTAAATTGATTTTTGAATTTTTGAAAAAAGAAAGAAATGCTAATGCAGTTATTTTAGACCCTCATAAAAATAATCCAAGAGCAATAAGGGCATACCAAAAATCTGGTTTTAGAATTATTGAAGATTTGCCAGAACATGAATTACACGAGGGCAAAAAAGAAGATTGTTATTTAATGGAATATAGATATGATGATAATGCCACAAATGTTAAGGCAATGAAATATTTAATTGAGCATTACTTTGATAATTTCAAAGTAGATAGTATTGAAATAATCGGTAGTGGTTATGATAGTGTGGCATATTTAGTTAATAATGAATACATTTTTAAAACAAAATTTAGTACTAATAAGAAAAAAGGTTATGCAAAAGAAAAAGCAATATATAATTTTTTAAATACAAATTTAGAAACTAATGTAAAAATTCCTAATATTGAATATTCGTATATTAGTGATGAATTATCTATACTAGGTTATAAAGAAATTAAAGGAACTTTTTTAACACCAGAAATTTATTCTACTATGTCAGAAGAAGAACAAAATTTGTTAAAACGAGATATTGCCAGTTTTTTAAGACAAATGCACGGTTTAGATTATACAGATATTAGTGAATGTACTATTGATAATAAACAAAATGTATTAGAAGAGTATATATTGTTGCGTGAAACTATTTATAATGATTTAACTGATATAGAAAAAGATTATATAGAAAGTTTTATGGAAAGACTAAATGCAACAACAGTTTTTGAGGGTAAAAAGTGTTTATGCCATAATGATTTTAGTTGTAATCATCTATTGTTAGATGGCAATAATAGATTAACTGGAATAATTGATTTTGGAGATTCTGGAATTATAGATGAATATTGTGATTTTATATACTTACTTGAAGATAGTGAAGAAGAAATAGG
>NZ_JAQDKY010000097.1:0-1908 GCF_027662325.1 Blautia faecis
GTAGAGTAGGCGGATGAAATTTTCATCCGCCCCTTATCAAACCGTGCATGAGGTTCTCCCTCACACGGCTTTCCGACATTCTTCTTTCTACAGCATTACGTCATGCTCTAGCCATTTTCTTTAATCCTTTTTCGTAAATGCTATTTCTTACAAATCCCACCTTTGACATACGATTACGTCTCTGGTGTTTCTTGTTATACCATCTTGTAAAAGTGCAAATAATGTACCAGTCTAGAGCCTGCATCCACTTTTCGTTTCTCTTGGTGGAATAATAATTCTTCCATCCTGTGATTTTCGGATTCAGATTCTTTATTAAATCCTCTTCCTTTGCAACTAGCAGACTTCGTCTGTTTACATTCCTCTTGACTTCGGCTTTCATTTTCTTCATGGCTTTTCTGCTTGGGTACTGATACGTTTCCTTGTACAGTTGTCCTTTGCGTGTTTCCGTTGTCATTCTTCTGTGGTGCATTCCGAGAAAGTCAAATCCCTCTTTTCCGTCCCACATGCTGACTATCTTTGTTTTCACTGGATGTAGCTTTAAATCCAGTTTTACCATGATATACTGCAATAAATTCAGTGCGTGATTTGCACTTTTCTTATTCTTGCAAATGATTACCGTATCATCTGCGTACCTTACAAGAATACCGTGAGTATGTCCATACTTTTCCCACAGTCTGTCCAGTGTGTTTAGGTAAATGTTTGCCAGTAACGGAGATATGACTGAACCTTGGCTGGTTCCCAGTTCAGAGATTGTCAGTACATTTCCGTATAATACTCCTGATACTAACCATTGTTTTATCAGCTTCAATATCCTACGGTCTGATATTTTCTGCTCTACCAGTTTCATCAACTTTCCTTGGTTTACATTGTCAAAGAACTTTTCAATGTCTGCGTCTACTACATAATAGCCCTTGTTGTTACACGCTTTCCTTACTACTTCCAGTGCTTGTTTCGCACTTCTTTTCGGTCGGAATCCATAGGAACATTCTCTAAAGTCAGCTTCGAATACTGGCTCTATTGCTATCTTTGTAGCCATTTGCACAATTCTGTCCTTGACCGTTGGTATTCCAAGAGGTCTTTCACTTCCGTCTGGTTTTGGTATCATAACTCGCTTTACCGGAGATGGTTTATACTTTCCATTCATCAGTTCTGATTTGATTTCTGATAGGTATTTTTCAATTCCCATCGCTTCAACATCCTCGATTTTGACACCATCCACACCACTGGAACCTTTGTTAGCTTTTACCCGTTTCCATGCCTCAAAGAGTACATCATCTCGATATACCTTATCGTAAAGTGCATGAAATCTTCGGCTGTCACACTTCTTGGCTGTCAGATATAGTTTGTTTTGAAGTTGTCGAACTTTTTCTTTGGAGTTATTAGTCTGCATGACATTCTCTCACTCTTACCCTCTCTACAAACATGAATGAAGTAGGGAACCTTCCCATAAACTGCGTTTTCTTGCACAGTCATTATCGGTACTATGTTCCCCTCCGACTCCCTTCCATCAGAAATACGATTTCGCCAAGCTTATACGCTTTCTCTTTACCATTTGGTGATGGGTAGGGTCTCTCCAGTTCCGAACTACACTTTTCATACATACCGTTTCCTCTATACCGAGGGATTCTTCCGTGCTGTTTTCCAGTTTCTCCACACGTTCCATGGTTTTCGCCTATTTTGCCAAGGCTCAACTTCCCTTTTCTCTCTTTCGAGACCTTTTTAACGATACGGCAGAATTCACTTTATGTTACGGTCTGCATGATTGCTCGCACCTTTTTCAAGGTTACTTTATCCACTCGCTTAGCACCCTGTATTACTACAACGCACCGAGTTTAACTACACGGCTCACTGGCGATTACCGTGACCGGACTTACACCGGCAAGTGTAGTCCAGCTTTGCTGGACACAC
>NZ_JAQDKY010000098.1:0-1884 GCF_027662325.1 Blautia faecis
GGGCGACGACTTTATGGACATGAATTATGAAGAAAATATTGTGGAAAGAATTGCTGGTAGCTGTCTTTCTACAAGTATTCGTACCAATGGGGCTGTGGCTGTTTTTCTGCCGGATGTGGCACAAAGGATCGCAGACCTTATGGATGATGATTTCTACATTGTATTTACAAGTGTCCATGAGGCAATGATTCATCCTAAGAGGATGTCCTGTCCGGAAGATCTTGAAAGAATTTTAAAAGAGACACTTAAAGAGGCTACCCCGGACGAAGATTTTCTGACAGATGAAATATATTACTATGACAGAGGTGCCCGGAAAATAATGAAATGGAAAAAGGTGGTATCAAAGGTAACTTTACCGGCAAGCTGTGTTGAAAGGCTTCCGTTGTAAATAGCAATGATAAGGTTTTACGGATTATAAGAAAGGAAACGGAAATTTTATATGTGTCAGCGTTTAACGTATGAAGAATTTGTCCAGAAATTACGGAAATGGATAATAAAAGCTGCTCATCTTCCAGAGGACTATGTTTTCTTTAAGAAAAAAGAAAAGACCGGAATAACCGCAAATGGGGACCGGTTATTTGTAGTCTGCGCTGAAACGGATTCCGGAAAAGACATCTGCGGGATTTTTGTGGAAGAACTTTACCAGGATTATGTAGAAGGAACTTCTATGGAAAACATAGAAGCAAGGGTGAAGTGTGACCTGGATAGAGCAGGAAATATGGAAAATACCAGATATCTGAATGACTATGAAAAAGTCAGGGAACATCTCTTTCTGGGGCTTTTGAACCTGGAAAAACACAGGCATGAACTGAAAAATGCCGTATATAAAACAATGGGGGACATTGCAATCACGTTATATGTGCATGCAGGAACCTTGAAGAATGGGATTACATATTTGAAAGTCAGATCGGAATATTTGGAAACATGGGGCTTGGAAAAAGACGATGTTTTACACGATGCTCTTTTAAACAGTTATCGTATATTGTCTCCAAGAATCTATGATTTCAAAAAAATGATGTACACTCCGGGGTATGCTGGTGATGACTTCATGAATGTGGATCCCTATTTTATTTCAGATAAAAAAAAGAAGGAGGGAATCTGTCTTAGCGTAAACGGACTCACAAATGGAGCTGTGGCAGTCCTGTATCCAGAAGTGATAAAAAAACTGGTGGAATTAATGGATGGGGATTTTTATGTGGTATTTAGCAGTGTGCATGAAGCCCTGATACACAGCTCAAAACTTTGCAGCTTAGAAGAGCTTGAGAATTTATTAAGAACTTCCAATTCGAGAATGACATTCCAAAAGGAGTTTTTAACGGATAAGGTCTATTATTACTGCAGGGAAGAGGATAAATTTATTATGCTTCAAGGCAGTCTAAAAATGTTAGTTACAACAATCCGTATGGATGAGGAAAATTAAATGATAAGGAACGAGATGCGGCGGGAATTTCCTGCCGTATCTTTTGTTAAGAGGAGAAGAAAATGTCCGAGGGATACGAATACAATTTGTTGACACAGGAGCTGCTTCTTCAAGGATATACGGCGGAACACTATCCGGACTATGTTCGAATCGGAAACGGAAGGCTGGGAAAGTCATCACTTGAAAATTCATGCGGCGGTTTTATATATACCAAAGATTATCTGGAAAAGAAAGCATTTATGTCTGGCTGTGGTCTATACGTGAGTTGGGAAAAATGTATTAACGATATAGATTACCTGGAGGAAACATTCTGCTTTGAAAATGATAATGTCGTTTTTCGGTGTCCATGGCATAAGAAAAATTGTGAACAGAATCATCCCTTATTAAGGGAAGATAATTTCGGCTTCTGTGCCTGCCATATGGTATCAGATTACCAGTATGAAAAAAGTGCAGAATATTTGGAA
>NZ_JAQDKY010000099.1:0-1855 GCF_027662325.1 Blautia faecis
ATAATTTGTAGTTATCCATTGAAAACTTGCTAAAATAAACATAATTGCTATAATTGGAGAATATTAATATGAATGTAAAGAAGGTTATAGATATTGAAGAAGCAGCAAAAGAAAATTATACCCAATCAGAGCCGTGGCCTAACAATGATATATGGCATACCTGCACATATAATATTTTGAACAAATATGTTCAAAAGTATTTGGATGAACTACATCTTAGTTCCTCTCAGGTTATTCTAAATGCCGGATGTGGTAAAACAACTTATAAAACTCCATGCACAATTATTTATATGGATATTATAGAAGATTATGTCAACATGTTTGAAAAATACTTAATTGCCTCTGTAGAGAAAATACCCATGCCGGACAGTTCTGTAGATTGTATTATTTGTGTAGGCAGCGTTATTAATTATGCTGATGTTCAAAAAGCAATTGCGGAATTTAGCAGAATATTAAAACCTGGTGGCACTTTAATCCTCGAATTTGAAAGATCAAATAGTGCAGAATTTCTTTTTACAAAGAAATATGCCAAAACAGTATTTGTGCAAAAATATCAGTACAATAATCAAATTCACTATTTATGGATGTATAGTGAAAAGTTTTTAATACAATTAGCTGATTATTACAGTTTTATATGTAAAAGAAAATATCGTTTCCATATTCTTTCATCATTACTTTATAGATTTGGAGTTTCTGAAAAAAGATCTGCCAAATATTCAAAATTTGATGATTTCTTACAACCATGTTCCTATTTTTTTGCACATAATGAAATTGTTATTTTTGAAAAAAATATTCTCTAATAAACTGGTAAAGTGATATAGATGAAGAAATTATAGTAAGTAATGAACACAAAAATACCTCTGTCGAATCAAATCGATCAGAATAACAAAAAATACATGTTGCCAAAGAGAAAATCACGCACATAATACGTAATATCCACTGTTTCAGAAAATAAATTTGTTTCTTTTTTAGGGTTATGTTTTCAGTTGAAATTTGTTGGCATAATCCTTTTTCGAATAAAGCACAATTAACCAATGTTATATCATCAATTTCAATTTTTTTAGTAAATTCTTTTTGGATTTTTTTTAATAAACCATCGAAGAATTGATTAACCACATCTGAATTCATATATTTTTTATACCAAGCTGCATAATGATTTTGGTAAAGATCAGTAATCAATTCCTGATAAAAGGATTCAGTAATATTGGTTTTGGGAAATACACCATTAATCAATGGTTTAATTGCTATATTAAAATCTGCTGATGATAATGTATGTCTCATATTAAAATATGGTTGATAATAAGGTGCGCGTAGTATTTGAAATCCCTCTCTTGAAAGCAACTGTCTGAAATAATTACTATCTATATCTATATACTTATTTTCATTGTCTTTTTTTAAAGATAATTCTGTCATAATATATTTAATATATAAATTATTCTTTTTTAGAATTTCAGTTATATCTTCAAAAAGCATTTGATAGAAATTGTAAAAGTATGTATGATTTCTGGGCTTTGTACATATATAATCAATAAGTAATACTTGGCTTTGCGGAAGAAAACCATATTCTGCAAAGCCAACTACAACATCATTTGCATAAAGAATATAAAAAAACATTTTTCTGGTATCGTTATATTTGTTTTGTATATAATCTCTTATTTGAGAAGTTGATGTTTCCGAATTTTCATCTACAGTATGCACATATATGTCAAGAGCATCTGTTAAATCTTTATCTTTCACATTTTTAATTTGTTTAATTTTATAACTTACATTCATAGCTTACTCCTAAACTATACTATTTAAAAATGATTTTAATTCTGTTTTTTGTAATAATATTCAATGGATAACTACAAATTAT